>JBEAXM010000077.1:0-3238 GCA_041159805.1 Bacteroidota bacterium | reverse complement strand
TGGTACACTTATCCACCGGCGACATCCTGCGTGGGGAAATCGCGCAAGGCACTGCGCTGGGCCTCGAAGCCAAATCCATTATGGAGCGAGGCGAGCTTGTGCCCGATGCCGTGGTGATTGGCATGATACGGAACAAGATTGAAGCCAACCCCAATGCAGCGGGATTCATTTTCGACGGATTCCCTCGCACGCAGGCGCAAGCAGCGGCATTGGATGAAATGCTGTCTGAAAAATCGGCACCCATCAAAGCCATGTTGGCATTGGAGGTGAACGATGATGAGCTGATGAAGCGTTTGCTGCTCCGTGGCAAAGATTCCGGCCGACCTGATGATGCCAACCCCGAAGTGATCGGCCGACGCATTCAGGAATACAACAACAAAACCGCTCCACTAATCGACTACTACAAAGCCCAAAACAAGTTCAAATCCATCGATGGCATTGGATCTATCGAGGAGATTTTCGGCAGTCTTTGTGGGGTGGTGGATGGGTTGCGGTAGGCCGTTGCAGGAGGCGGGGGAACACAGATTGAACTGATTAGGCGGATTAGCACGGATTTGTTTTGGATACGAATTAAAATCCGCGCAAACCCGTTAAATCCGCGTTATCCGCGTTCCATTTCGGTTACCGGTTACCGGTCACCGGTTACCACCCTTCAGATTCAACCAATCACTACCTTTGCGGTCACCGCCCCGATAGCTATCGGGGACTGGTCCCCATAAAATCCCCCCTTGGCTGATTCCAACTTCATCGATTATGTGAAAATCTGCTGCCGCTCTGGAGCGGGAGGAGCTGGGTCTACGCATCTGCATCGCGACAAGCTTACCGCCAAAGGTGGACCCGATGGAGGCAATGGCGGACAAGGCGGAAGTGTTATTGTGCGTGGCAACAAGCAGCTGTGGACACTCCTGCACCTGAAATACCGCAAACACGTCATCGCCCAGCCCGGAGGTTCCGGAGGGAGTGCACTCAAGACCGGCGCCGATGGCAAAGACGAAATCCTTGAGGTGCCACTAGGCACCGTGGCACGTGATTTCGAAACGGGCGATTACCTATTCGAAATCGAACAAGACGGACAAGAGGAAGTACTCGTAAAAGGAGGACGAGGCGGCATGGGCAACGCCTTTTTCAAGTCGCCCACCATGCAAACCCCTCGGTTCTCGCAACCTGGTGAACCCGGTCTCGAAGAGTGGAAGGTCCTTGAGCTTAAATTGATGGCCGATGTTGGACTGGTTGGTTTCCCGAATGCAGGCAAATCCACTTTGTTGTCGGTGGTATCGGCTGCCAAGCCAGAAATTGCCGATTACGCCTTCACCACCCTTGTACCCAACCTGGGAATTGTATCCTATCGTGGCGACCGCTCATTCATCATGGCCGACATTCCCGGCATCATCGAAGGTGCACATTTGGGAAAAGGGCTTGGGCTTCGTTTCTTGCGACACATTGAACGCAACTCGGTGCTGCTGTTCATGGTACCTGCAGACTCCAAGAACATCCAAGATGAGTACAACATCCTGAAGAATGAGTTGCGCGAACACAACCCCGAGCTACTCGATAAACACCGTGTGCTGGCCGTCACCAAATCGGACATGCTCGATAAAGAGTTGCAAGACGCATTATCAAAAGAGTTGCCTAAAGACAAGCTGAGCGATGGTTCGCCTATGCCAACTATTTTCATTTCGGCTGTTGCCGGTAAAGGCATCACGCAACTCAAGGATTTGCTCTGGGAGGCACTGAACAAGCCCTGATTTGTTTTTTTGGCTTTCGTTTCTATCTTTACCGCAATAAGCTCATCCATGTACGAAGCGCTCGTCAGTTTCGATCGTAACCTATTTCTCGCCATGAATGGACCCATGGGGTCCACAATGGATTGGCTGATGGTATGGGCTGCCGACCGGTTCATCTGGATTCCATTCTATGTGTTCCTGGCAACGCTGCTGTTCAGGAAATATGGCATGCAAGCCCTGTACATGACGCTTTTTGCCGGAGTACTGATTCTACTCAGCGACCAAGGATCCGTGCTGCTCAAAAACGGTTTCATGCGCCTCCGACCATGCCATGACGACAGCTTGTCCATCATGGTTCATACCGTTGGTGGCTACTGCGGAGGAAAATACGGCTTTGTGTCTTCACACGCGGCAAACACCATGGGATTATTCATTTACATCCTTCTGATGCTACGCAGCTCAAACCGTTGGCTGTTGGTAGGCATGATTTGTTGGGTGCTTTTAATTGGATATTGCAGGATTTATCTAGGCGCTCATTTTCCCGCAGACATCATTGGAGGTTGGATCGTGGGTGTCTTCGCCGCTTTACTCACCTACGGCGCCTACCGTAGCATTTTTCCCAGTCCTAAATCATTGGTGGCGCCCTGATGAATCTGCTTGCAGTATTTGTAGGGGGAGGTTTGGGCAGTTTGGCACGCTATGGCTTAGGCATCTTGTTCAACAACCTATCCGCAAACACTTTCCCATTTGGGACACTGGCCGTAAACACCATCAGTTCACTCATCATCGGTATATTAATGGGAATCGGGTTGACTGGCAAAGAAACAACAGACTCTGTTTGGAAAACATTTTTGGCCGTTGGCTTTTGTGGTGGATTCAGCACCTTTTCGGCATTCAGTTTGGAAACAATGGAGCTGGCCAAGAATGGCATGATGACACAAGCCATACTTAATGTAGCGGCTAATGTGGTGCTTTGTTTGGCTGCAACGGCGATTGGAGTTTGGCTGGCGAAGGGGAGCTAGATCGTATTTGAATTAACCATTTGGGTTAGTTAATAACAATAGGTTTGTAAAAGACAAATATGTCAAGTAAGTAAACGGCCAAGACATGGTATCAATATATAAACAATCGCCTACAAATCGTAAATAATGGCGAAAAGCGCAGATATTTAAAAGTTACATCACATCCGGTTATATATCAAATCTTCAAAGTTGATTTCAAGTAATGTAGTGGCTAAAAAATCATTTATTAGATGTGTCGAAATAAAAAGAACTTGTATTTTCTTAATTTTAAAAACTACAAATCGAAAAACAACAAAGATTTACAGAAACTAATAAATATTTAGTCAACTATTGGTCTTAATAATCATCTTGGGGCTTTAAAAAATAATCTGGCAAACTAGTGCCAGTTACCCAAGGAATTGTTCTTTCCTCGTTTATCTCTTTTATCCAGTTGGTTTCTTCGTCCAAAATTTCATAGTGATTGGATTTATAAATCAGTTTACCACTTATTCC
>JBEAXM010000002.1:0-3331 GCA_041159805.1 Bacteroidota bacterium | reverse complement strand
GGGCTGAACTGAAGGTTGCTTCCATGGAAAAGCCGTAGGAACCATAGGCGTATTGCAACATCGGATTCGATCCGTCCTTTTTGAAAAGATCTTTTCGGTATACAAGTGAAACAGGCACCATCACTCCGTCACGAACCTTTACATTGATACGCTCTGAATGATATTTGGAGGCATCGTATCCGCCAATTATTTCCTGTTGTTTCAAAAGCGTCTTGGTTCTTGTTTCCACATGATAGTCAAATGAAGAGGCAGGCGTCACCATGCTGTTGAATCCATATCGGATGATTTTGGTGTTGGCCTCCAGGTTGGCACCTAGATAGGCATCGTATGCTGCCTCGCCAAAGTCCAGGTAATGCTCGTCACCGCTTTCCTGGATGATACGAATTTTGGTCAAACCATCCATGCGCTCGATAATCACAAAATATCCGTCGAATAATTCCAGTCCTTCCAAAAACACTTGGTTGCGGTGAGGTATCATCTCCTTCCACATTTTCATGGATGTGTCCTGTTCATCACATTTCATGAGCCGGAAGTTTTGTGCCTGGTCATTGGTCATGATGTAAAACGATCCATTCAGATGATCTATGGAGTATTCGTGCATCCGTTTACGGGGTTCAAACACCCTGAATGCCCCTTTGGGATTGTCCGCCTCGAGAATGAGGTTTTCTGTGGTTAGCGTGCTTCCGGAATAGATCACCAGGTACTTGTGTGATTTTGTCTTGCCAACATAACAGCTGAAGGTTTCATCTTTTTCCTCAAATGCCACTTGGTCGTTTTCCACAGGGGTTCCTATCTCGTGGCGCATGATTTTGTATTCCCGAAGGGTGTGTGGATCCTTTACATCATAAAAAACTGTTTTGTTGTCATTGGCCCATTCGGCATTGCCGCTGACATCCGGAATCCGGTCTGGAAGGATTTCCCCGGTGTGCAGGTTTTTGAACATGAGGGTGTACTTCCTTCTTCCTAATGTATCCACCGCGAACATTCCAATACTATTGTCGGGGCTTACATCCACTGAGGTTGCGCTGAAGTACTCATGATCCTTGGCCATTTCATTGCAATCGAGAATTATTTCCTCGGGACCCTCTTGATGGCCTTTTTTACGGCAGTAAATCGGATATTCTCCGCCTTCAATGAACCGGGTGTAATAGGTGTATCCGTTATAAAAGTAGGGTACGCTTTGGTCTTGTTCCTTGATGCGACCCTTCATCTCCTTGAACAGTTGCTCTTGCAGTTCATTGGTATGAGCAAGCATGGCATCCGTGTATTTGTTCTCTTCCTCCAGATAACGGATCACCTCCGGATTCTCACGCTCATTCAGCCAGTAATAATGATCGATCCGCTTATGGCCATGGGACACCAGTTCTTTGGGTTTTTGTTGCGCTTTGGGTGCTTGCATGAAAAATTCTTTTTATTGATCGTATGATCAGTTTGTTTTGATGATGAAATCATGAAAAACCATGACACCTCTCCTGGTACAATTACCTTTTGTGATCAGGCAGTTTCGAGCGTGTCTGACAGGAAGTGGAAGCGGATGTCGGGGTTGTTTTTGATCATCTGATCGAGCATCCATTGTGAGTCGGCGAAGTAAACAGGATTGCCATCCTTGTCGAAGGCGATCTGGTTCTGTTTGAAACGAGCGAATTCATCCAGTTTCTCCTTTGATTCACAGGTGATCCAACATGCCTTGTGGATGTTCATGGGTACGAATTTGCAGGAGGCACTGTATTCGTGGAGCAGTCGGTGCTGGATGACTTCGAATTGGAGCTCACCAACCGTGCCGATGATTTTCCTTGTTCCACCGTTCTGAATGAATAACTGTGCCACTCCTTCGTCGGTAAGCTGCATGATGCCTTTCTCGAGCTGCTTGGTTTTCATCGGGTCGGTGTTCACCAATTCCTTGAATATCTCGGGGGAGAAGCGGGGGATGCCTTTGAAGCTGAGGTTTTCACCTTCGGTAAGTGTGTCACCGATCTTGAAATTGCCGGTGTCATAGAGTCCTATCACATCGCCAGGGTATGCCTCATCGATGATGCTTTTGGATTGCGCCATGAATTGTGCCGGACTGTTGAACCGTAGGTCCTTGTTCAAACGCACATGGTGGAAAAACTTGCCACGCTCGAATTTTCCTGAGCAGATGCGTAGGAAAGCAATTCGATCGCGGTGCCTGGGATCAAGGTTGGCGTGTATCTTGAATACAAATCCGGTGAAGTTTTTTTCTTCCGGATGTACGGTTCTTTCGGCAGTGTCGCGGTCTCCGGGAGGTGGGGCGATCTCCGTAAAAGTGTCCAGCAGCTCCTTGACGCCAAAATTGTTGATGGCGCTTCCGAAAAAAACAGGTGCCACCTCTCCGGAAAGATACCTTTCACGATCAAAGGTATCGTAAACCCCCTCTATCAGATGGATGTCTTCCCGAAGCTGATCCACGTATCTTCCGAGTTTTTCATCCAATACCGGATCATTCACATCCTTGATGTTGACCAGGTCCTCATCCGTGGCCTTCTTGTTGGGCATGAACTGCAACAAGCTGTGGTCATAGATGTTGTACACCCCTTTGAAGGTGCTGCCCATGCTGATTGGCCAACTCAAAGGTCTGACTCTTATGTTGAGCTTTTCTTCGATTTCATCAAGCAGGTCGAACGGATTTTTACCCTCACGATCCAGCTTGTTCACAAAGATGATTACGGGTGTGTTTCGCATCCTGCAAACTCCCATCAGCTTTTCGGTTTGCTCCTCGACTCCTTTGACGCAATCAACCACAAGCACCACGCTGTCGACTGCAGTGAGCGTCCGGTAGGTGTCCTCTGCAAAATCCTTGTGGCCAGGGGTGTCGAGCAGGTTGATGCTGAGTCCGCGGTATTCGAAATTCATGACAGAGGTGGCTACCGAGATACCCCTTTGTTTTTCAATCTCCATGAAGTCGGATGTGGCGGTCTTGCGGATCTTGTTCGATTTCACTGCCCCCGCAACTTGAATCGCTCCGCCGAAAAGAAGGAATTTTTCCGTCAATGTGGTCTTACCCGCATCGGGGTGACTGATAATGGCGAAGGTTCGCCTTTTATTGATTTCCTCTGTGATTGCCATGGTTTTTATCGGGCACCAAAGTCCCGAGGTGCGAAGTTAATGAACGCACTCCGATCGGGCTTCAAACACCATAGCGGGATTTCAATACCTCGATATGATGAAGTTCGTGACCGGCAATGATGGTACCAATCATCTCAACCGAAAAATCAAGGCCATTTGCGGTTCCACAAAGTTGAAGGGCTGCGGAGTCAAGGTTTTTAAAAAAGGTCAATGTGGATTGTCGCACCGCCCTGTACTCCTCCATAAG
>JBEAXM010000013.1:0-10143 GCA_041159805.1 Bacteroidota bacterium | reverse complement strand
GGTGCAAAGGGATGGAGTTGGCTGAAGAATTTTCCCTCAGAAAAGAAATCTTGATTCTCATGCTTGTTGTTTGTTTAGGAAGTGATGTTTGGTGTTTATGTTGCTATTTTAATTGCCATGGTGATCACTAGCGAAAAAAATCGCGTGGGGCTTTCCGCAATCGTGATGCGGCTTTATATGGTTGAAAAATCTAAAATCGGACATAATTCGGCCTGAATAAGAATACTGCATTAACGTACCCCATGGCAATTCCGTGATACAAATGTAACTATTTCCATGAATTTTGTGTTTTCCATTAATTTTCAAGGTCTGATTTCCAAAACGGCCTCCAAAGGGTAATGGTCGCTCAGTTTTTTGTGGTTGTGGGTTTTGAAGTGTTTGATTGAAAAATGATCATCGTAAAGGATGTAGTCGATCCTAAGTCCAGGCAATGGACCGGCATAAGTTTGCCCCGTGCCTTTGCCTCCGAAGGTGAAGGAGTCGTTAAGCTGATCGGAAATGGTTTGATAGGTGTATGAAAGGGGGGTGTCATTGAAGTCGCCGCAAACAATGATCTTATGGTTGGAGTTTTTGATGACTTCGGATATCTTTTTTGCCTGCTCTGATCTGAAAGAATAGGCTTTTTTCATCCTTTTAAGGATGTTGAATGTTTTTGAGATTTGGTGTTTCGGTGTAGATGCATTGGTCGGGTCCTCCAGAAAGGCATAATCATTGGCGTTGAACCTTATGGATTGGAGATGGCAGTTTATGACCTTGATGGTGTCTGCTCCAACTTTTATGTCGCTGAAAATGGATAGGTTGGTCGATTTTTTACTGTTTGTGATAACCTCTTTATTAAGGATCGGATATTTTGAAAATGTGGCTATTCCGTAGTGGTCTGATGTGAATTTCGTAATCGAATATGCTGTATGATGATAAGGCATGTCTAGTAGCAGCTTGATGTCATGGATGTTGTCCAATCCCCTGGACTTAGAGTCGAAAAACTCTTGGAAGCAAACAACATCCGGATCCATCTCTTTGATGAGTTGAAAAATCTCTTGTCTTGTTTTTTCACTATTGGACCAATTGTATAAATCAAACAATCTCACATTGAAACTAACCACTTTGAGTTGGTTTGGATTATCGATGCCCTTTTCCAAAGGTCCGTCCTTGCGCCCAAATTGGGCAACCAAAGGCAACTTTATCAATGATATCAAAAGTGCAGTCAATGGTATGATTGAAGCTTTACGGTCAATAAACAGCCAAGCCATGAAAACCATGGCATTTAGAAAAACCAAAGGGATAAAAACCAATCCAGTGATAGATATGAACCACCATTTGCTAGGGTTAAGGTATCCCGATAGAGCTGAGGCGATTGTTGCCATTGAGATGGCAATTGTAAATAGCATCGAGAAAATCCGGACAAGTTTCAAAGGGTAATCCTATTTGTTGCGGTTTTCGTCACTCATTTTAAATAGTATTTCCCGTTCCGATTTCGTCAAGCTGTCGTACCCCGACCTGCTAATTTTATCCAAAATGCTGTCAATTACCGCTTGCTGATCTACGTTTTTGGATTGGGAACTGGTTCGGATCGGTTGCTTGCTGGAGTGTACTACCTTGATGTTCCTCCTAGTGGTTAGATTTTTTGGTACCCCAAGAAGGTATTCGATCCATCCTCCGATATTAACCCCTGACCTTAACAATTTAATATAGGAATACCCTGCCAGTGCACCTCCCAGGTGAGCGATATGTCCACCGCTGTTTCCATTTGGTATGGATATCAGATACAGGAAAACCAGTCCAATTGCGACATATTTCAACCTTATCTCTCCGAAAAGCAAAAGGTGTACGGGGTGATCGGGAGCAACCATTGCCGCGGCCACCAATATTGACAGCACGCCTGCTGATGCTCCAATCAAATAGGTGGGACCAGCTACCGACTGTAATGCAGGTAACAAATTGGTGATTAAAAAAAAGGCGGCTCCTCCAAATAATCCTCCAAGGACATATGTGGCTGTTAATTTCTTTTGACTTATTTGATCACTTAATATCCTGCCAGTCCAAAACAATACCAACAAATTGAATAGTATGTGGAAGAAATCAAAATGCACAAACATGTAAGTGACCACGGTCCACGGTCTTGAGATAAGTAAGCCGAAATCGGATGGCATGCCGATATATTCAATGATTTGCCTTCCACCCCCATTGCCAACAAGGAATAGTGCCAAGTTGGATATGGAATATACCAGAAAAACGGATAAGTTTATGATCAACAGGACGAGAAGGTGGTCTTTCCCGCTAAAAGTTATCCTTATTTCATCCCTGACTCTCATTTTACCCGAAATATCTCCTGTCTTTTTGTTTCCAGTATTTAATCAGAATAAAGCCGAATAGCATTCCTCCAAGATGAGCGAAATGGGCCGTATTGTCAAGTGGGTTGTTGGATAGACCCGAATAAAGCTCTAGCAATCCGTAGATAATGACGAAGTATTTGGCTTTTATCGGAATTGCAAAAAACACATAGATGAGCGTATTTGGGAACATCATGCCAAATGCCAGCAAAACTCCGAAAACGGCGCCTGAAGCTCCAACCACATAGGAGAACATGGCATTGGAGTCTGGGTTAGTGTTCCAGTCATACCAGTTCCATAGTAAGTGGATAACGGCTGCTCCCAGTCCGGTTGCGAAATAATAAACCAAGAACCGCTTGGGTCCCCAATGATTTTCCAGTACGGCACCGAACATCCAAAGTGCAAACATGTTGCTAAACAAGTGGAGGAAGTTTCCGTGCAGGAACAGGTGGGTGATGAATTGGTACGGAGCGAATTTGTCTGATAGTGGGAAGTACAATCCTAGCATCTCATTGATGCTAAGTCCCAGCTGGTTCGACAAAACCGTGTCGGCCAAGAGAAATATCCCGTTGATGATAAGCAGGTTTTTGACCACGTTTGGCAGTATATTGAATGGAGCGGGTCTGTAATCCTGGTATGACATGATTGCTGGTCTGGTTTGGGTTCGTTAAAATAATGAATGCAAATCCTGTTCGGTAAGGAGTTTGAATGTTTTTTTACCGGTTGGACTCCATTCCTTTACATCGCATTCAAATAGGTCATGTACGATCCTATCCATCTCTTCCATATTCAAGGTAACTCCGTATGAAATGGCAATAGTGGATGCAAAACTTCTTAGGATTTTTTCCGTTTGCTGATCGTTGGATAGCGTGGACTGGTTTTTATAGGATTCAAGAATCGCTTCCAAAATGTACTTTTCCCTGCCTCGTTCGGTACCAGAGGGGACGCCGTTCAACACAAAAGTGGTGCCACCGAGTTCACTTATGTCAAATCCGATTTTCTTCAATTCTGGTTCAATTTCTTTTATCAGATGAGCATCTGCCGTGGAGAATTCGATTTTAATTGGGAAAAGATCCTGCTGTATGGCCTGGGCTGATTGGCTTAGAAGCTTTGCGTGCCTTTCGTAAAGGATGCGTTCGTGAGCCCTTTTCTGGTCAATCAAGAGCATACCCTCTGAATTGCATGCCAAAATGTATTTAAGGGCGAATTGTCCGAATATTTTTATTTTTTGATTTGGTCTGGAAGCAGGTTCGACTTCGAACAGGTCAGAAGGTTGGTCCGATGATTTGATGTATAGGTTTTCCCACCCATGCGTGTTTTTCTTTGCGTTGTTTTCGGCCGTGAAAGGGTTGTAGCTTTTGTCGACCTTGACCTCAGGTTGCCTCGGCAGGGTGCCATACATGCTTACAGGTATGTTGAAAGCGGTTTCCTGGTCGAAATCCAAGGACGGGGTTATGCTGAATTTACCCAGGGCCCTTTTGGTTGCGGCCCTAATAATCGCATAAATCGACTTTTCATCCTCGAATTTTATTTCAGTTTTGGTAGGGTGTATGTTGATATCGATTTTGGATGGATCGATTTCAATGAATAGGAAGTAGGATGGGAAGGTGTTGGGGGGGAGTAAATCGGCAAAGGCGTCGCTGATGGCGTGGTTTATATAAGAGCTTTTGATAAATCGACGATTGACAAATAGGAATTGTTCGCCCCTTGTTTTTTTTGCGAACTCGGGTTTGCCGATGTAACCCTCTATCTTTAAAATGGTGGTGTCCTCTTGTATCGGAACAATCCGCTCATTGTAGCCGTTCCCGAATATTCCAGTGATCCGCTGCTTCAGGTTGCCAGCAGTTAGATTGAACACTTGAACACCGTCTTGGGTCAGGGAGAACGATTTTTCCGGGAATGCCAACGCCACGCGTTGAAATTCCTCTACAATATGACGGGTTTCCGATGCGTTGGACTTGAGGAAATTCCTTCTTGCAGGGATATTGAAGAATAGGTTTTTTATGGTGATTGCAGTTCCAATTGGGCAAGCGGTTGGCTGTTGCAACTCCACCTTGCTGCCTGCAATTTCCAGTTCTGTCCCAACATCATTGGAGTGCAGTCTGGTTTTCATTTCAACCATGGCCACTGCAGCTATGGATGCTAGTGCCTCGCCACGAAAGCCCATGGTCCTGATGGCAAACAGGTCATTCGCCTGGTTGATTTTTGAGGTGGCATGTCTTTCAAAAGAAAGCCTGGCATCAGTTTCACTCATCCCGTGGCCATCATCAATCACCTGCATGAACGATTTTCCTGAATCCTTTACAACAACCTGAATTCTGACCGCTCCAGCGTCAATGGCATTCTCCATTAGCTCCTTGATTGCGGAGGCGGGCCTTTGAATGACCTCCCCGGCGGCGATTTGATTGGCTACGGAATCAGGCAGGAGCTTGATGATATCGCTCATGGATTGGTTTTGATGGATTTTTAATCGATTTGTTGGTGCTCCCGACGGAGGTTTATAAGGAATGGCTTAAGGTCATATCCAGCTTTTTGAAATCGGCTTGAAAAAACAATTGAAAAAGAGCTGCTTTCGGAAAGGGTATTGAAAATGCTATCGGGTTTCATGCAAGAAAAAAGGGTGTATTCATCCATATTGAAAAGCATCACAAATTTAGTGTAAATATTCGGATAAAGTTTCTCTAAATCGATTGTTGAAAACAAACCATGTCGACTATTTTTGGATCTGTGGTTTTGCTTCATTAAGTCATTAATTTTGAAATATGTTGGGATTTCGTTTGGTTTTCACCTTGTCGGCCTGTGTAATGGGTGTTTTGACTTCCAATGCGCCAGTGAGCGGATTGAAAGCCCCCGATACTTCGGCTAGAAATGATCGTACCCTTGATTCATTGGCTACTTCTTACGCCGATTCGGTGATCAATACAATGGATTGGGATCGAAAAGTTGGACAGCTGTTCATGGTGGAGGCCTATTCCAACAAGGATGATGCACACGTTAAAGCCGTTTCAAATCTGGTCAGGAATTTCCATATAGGTGGAGTGATTTTTTTTCAGGGATCCCCCTTCAGGCAGGCATCCATGACAAATCTTTTCCAATCACAATCAAAAACACCGCTTTTGGTGGGCATCGATGGTGAGTGGGGGCTTTCCATGCGTTTGGATTCCACCACCAGGTTCCCAAGGCAAATGACCCTTGGTGCATCCAATGACGACTCTCTGATGTTCCGGGTTGGTGCTGAAATCGGTCGACAATGCAAAAGGATGGGTATCCATGTGAATTTTGCTCCCGTTGTGGATGTAAACACGAATCCCATCAATCCGGTGATCAGCAGCCGCTCCTTTGGTGAGGATAAGAAACTCGTTGCCCGAATGGCCATAAAATACATGGAGGGTATGCGCCAACATGGGGTTTTGGCGTGTGGCAAGCATTTTCCAGGGCATGGAAACACCGACTCAGACTCTCATTTCACACTTCCTGTTGTTAGGGAACTTGAGGGGCAATTGGACTCTGTTGAGCTGTACCCTTTCCGTGAGATCATCAGGGAAGGGGTGGCTTCCATTATGGTCGCTCATTTGAACATACCAGCTTTGGATCCAACGCCGAAACGAGCTTCAACATTGTCTCCTGAGATAGTTAATGGGCTCCTTCGGAAGAAAATGGGATTTGATGGATTGATTTTCACAGATGCCTTGAATATGAAAGGTGTGGCAGATCATTTTCAATCGGGTGAGTTGGAAATATTGGCTCTTAAGGCGGGTAACGATGTTCTCCTTTTCTCCAAAGATGTTCCTGTTGCCTGGAAAGCTGTCCGTCAAGCCGTTTCCAATGGTGAACTGGACACCAGTGAAATCAATCTAAAGGTCAAACGGGTCTTGAAGGCCAAATACAAAGCCGGATTACACAAGTATGCTCCCGTTGATTTGAATGGTTTGACCAAGGATTTGAATACTCCTTACGCCAAGCATCTTGCCGAGTTGGCATACGAGAAATCATTGGTGCTGGTTTATAACCGTGATGCCGCTGTCCCGCTGCGAATGGATCATCATTGTTCTATGGCTTCACTCACCATCAATGATGATGGATCAGGTGCAATGTACAAATACATGTCGGCCATGGCACCCATGCAACGTTATTGGGGTCCCAAGGAACCAAAGGAGAGCGCAATTGTGAAGCTGGTCAATGACCTTGCTGAGCATGATTATGTGGTGGTCGGAATCCACAACACCAATATAAAAGCCTCCAGTGGATATGGTATTCCAACATGGGTTGATAATGTCATCAAACGGCTATCGAGTAAAACGAAGGTTGTGGTGGCTGTTTTTGGCACAGCATATTCCTTGTCGAGGGTTCCTTCCGTTAAGGATTGTCATGCATTGATTCTTGCTCATGAGGATACCGAAAACGCCCAGAAGGCGGTTGCAAATTTGGTTTTCGGGGTTTCAGGAGCAAGCGCTCGGTTGCCGGCATCAACTCCTTCTTTGTTCAAGATGGGCGATGGTGTCAGTTTGCGATCAGCCATGCTTCGGCTTCGTAACGCTGACCCTTTCGATGTCGGATTGAATCCTGCCGATTTCAGGCAAATCGACTCCATCTGCAAGCGGATGATCACGGACAAGGCCGCTCCCGGTTGCCAGGTTTTGGTTGCCTGGAAAGACCGAATCGTTTATCATAAGGCATTCGGGAAGCACACCTATGACCGTGAGGCGCGCAATGTCGAGCTTACAGATGTTTATGATGTTGCTTCAGTAACAAAAGTCGCATCCACCGCTATTGCTGCCATGCGGCTCGTAGATCAGGGTAAATTGGATATAAATAAGCCCGTATCTTTCTATTTACACGAGTTGAAGAACTCCAATAAGAAGGATTTGTCTGTTTCCGATATCATGACGCACACCGCGGGTCTTAAATCCTGGATTCCATTTTACCAGCAAACATTGGAAAACGGTAAGCCATCCTATAATTTCTACCATAAGAAACCGGACGCGAACTATAGTGTCACTGTCTGCGATAGCTTATTCATTGCTAAATCATATGGTTCAACCATGTGGGATGTGATAGTTGATTCGCCGCTGGGTACAAAAGGGAAGCTTGTTTATTCTGACTTGGGTCTAATCATCATGCAACGTATCATTGAGCAGATCAGTGGAGTGCCTCTTGATCGTTATGTTTACGATAATTTTTACAAACCGCTAGGCCTTTCCAACATCATGTACAATCCCTGGACTTCCATCCCCTTGAATAGGATACCGCCCACTGAGCGTGATACCGCTTTCCGCAAAAAGGTCATAAAGGGATACGTTCACGATCCTGCTGCGGCCATGATGGGCGGAGTTTCAGGACATGCAGGACTGTTTAGCGATTCCTATAGTTTGGCCGTCATTATGCAGATGCTGATGAACGGCGGTGAATACGGGGGTATGCGTTTCATAAGTTCCCAGACAGTTCAATTATTCACTTCGAAGTTTGCTGCTGGCGACAGTTACAGGGGGTTGCTTTTCGATAAGCCAGATCGTCGCAAAGGAGAACCTGAAAACACAGCTAAGCTTGCCTCGGTGTTCACCTTCGGGCATACTGGTTTCACGGGTACGGCAGTTTGGGCGGATCCTGAACACGACCTGGTCTTTGTCTTTTTATCGAACCGCGTTTATCCCAATGCAGAACCCAATAAGCTTTCGAAAGGTCGCTACAGACCCTCGGCCATGCAAGCTGCTTACGATGTGATATTGCGCAAGGCGCGCATGCCGAATCAATAGCTTTTAATGAAATTGTAACATGAATATTGGAATCGTATGTTATCCCACTTTCGGTGGAAGTGGAGTTGTGGCAACCGAGCTGGGTAAGGCACTTGCATTGAATGGTCATCAGGTTCATTTCATAACCTACAGCATGCCCGTTCGTCTTGATTTTTTTTCCCAAAACATAACTTATCATGAGGTGTCGGTCTCATCCTACCCATTGTTCGATTATGCCCCTTATGAAAGCGCCTTGGCTAGTAAATTGGTGGATGTGGCGAGGTCTGAGAAGCTTGACATACTTCACGTACACTACGCTATACCGCATGCCTCCGTTGCATGGCTTGCAAAACAGATCCTTGCAACTTATGGCATCAATATCCCTGTTGTGACTACCCTCCATGGTACTGATATCACTTTGGTTGGAAAGGATCTCAGCTATGAGCCAGTGGTCACTTTTGCAATCAATAACTCTGATGGAATAACCGCTGTTTCAGAGAGTCTGAAACGTGATACTTATAGGAATTTCAAGATTGAGAAGGAGATCAGGGTCATTTATAATTTCGTCGACCTGACCCGCTTCGGAAAGGAAGCATCCGTTCAGTTAAAGCAATCATTGGCACCCAATGGTGAAAAGCTGATCGTACACACCTCGAATTTCAGGAAAGTGAAAAGGGTGGAAGATGTGGTGCGGGTTTTCGACAGGATCGTGAAATCGATGAAAGCCAAGCTGATTTTGGTTGGCGATGGTCCCGAGCGTGCTGCAATTGAAAAGCTTTGTAAGGAGATTGGGAACTGCGAGCATGTTAGGTTTATGGGAAAGCAGGAAGCCGTTGAAGATATTTTATCCTGTTGCGATTTGTTCATCATGCCTTCCGAATCTGAAAGTTTCGGCTTGGCCGCACTCGAGGCAATGGCTTGCAGGATACCTGTAATTTCCACCAATACGGGAGGGATGCCCGAATTGAATGTGCATGGTCATACTGGATTCATGAGTGCCGTTGGAGATGTGGATGATATGGCCTTTCATGCAATAAGGTTGTTGTCCGATCCGTTGATGCTGTCCTCTTTCAAAAAGAACGCCTACGAACAAGCGCAGCGGTTCAGCATCGAAGCCATATTGCCGCAATATGTCGCTTATTACAATGAGGTTTTGGCTCGAAAATAAATCCTATTAGCCACCTGCCGCCTTGGCTTTGTATCCCAAGTCTTTCAATAATTCGGTAACCCGTTCTCTGAAATCACCTTGTATGATGATTTCACCGTCCTTGGTTGTTCCTCCCACACCAAGTTTTGATTTCAGGGCTTTGCCCAACTGCGATAATTCGCTTTCGGGTCCACGGAATCCTTTGACGATGGTAGCAGTCTTGCCAGCACGTGATTTGCTGTCTCGCCAGACCCTTAGTTCTTGCTCAGACGGTTTGATTGATTCGATGTCTTCATTTTCCTGCTCGTGGTTTTGAAAATCAGGATTGGTTGAGTAGACCACGCCATCTCGGCGCTTGTTTTTATTTGACATTTTTCGGGACTCTTAATTTAATTGCTGATTGTTTCGAAACGATATCGAATCGATGGAATGATCCTTTTGGTTCACCATCAATGTGCAATGGCTGAGCTGTGTCGCATTGGATTGAAATATGCCTTGATTTCAATGATGTGGAGTAGGAGGACCCCTGAATCGATTTTGTGAATACCCTGATGGCAAATGGTATCACTTGTATAGCAGGCATCTTCCTAATCACCTTGAGATCGGTCATTCCGTCGCTTGTGTTTGCATCCGGAGCTATGAATGCGTTGTTGCCAAACTGCGATGCCACAGCTATTGGCATCATGAAGGATTCCAGAAGGTGGGTTTCCAATTCAGTTTTCACTTCACTCCGGAAAGGTTTGTATCGACTGAATTCGGATACAATTAAACGCAAGTAGCTGTTGAATCCGCGTTTACCATCCTTGCCAAAGAGGTTGGCAACGTGCGCGTCAAACCCAACTCCTGATACATTGAAGGCCAGGTTATCATTGATCAGGGCTGCGTCGTGGTGGATGACTTTTCCTTGAATGATTTCTTGCAACCATTCTTTCGG
>JBEAXM010000296.1:0-7235 GCA_041159805.1 Bacteroidota bacterium | reverse complement strand
AAGTTCGGCAACCAACGACATCTTGACCGGCACTTTCAGTCCATGACGAAAAAGCGTGCCATCACTTGCCTTATAAAAAACCTTGTTTGAACCCTGTTCAATAGAAAAAACCAACATGATTCCAGACAAGCTGTCGTGATCCAGGATGGTGGCTTCCCCCTGTATCACACAACCTTTACGAAGTCCAAATCCACTTGCATCTCCTTCAACGGATGGACCAAATTCATCGCTCGGGGAGAAGTTTATTGCAAAATTGATTTTATTGGATGTATCGACACGGCTTGAAAAGTTAGCCGCACTCATATCTGCTGATCGTACCAGATCCGCAACATCATGGATTGGCCTTTCAGCTATATTACGGGTGTATAAACGGAAGCCGGAATTCAGAAAAGTGTCTAGCTGCATTACGATTGGGAAGTATTGCCTAATGGCAACATCAAACTCAACGGGCGTGTAAATATTGGAGTAAGCATATGCCAAATAAGGGGTCTTGGCAGTAGCCAATGCAGCATAAAAGGCATCCCGCTCCTGTTCGTTGGTGATACGCGTCACACCGGTATCGCGCAACTTGAATGTGTCTTCAAGATAATAATTCAAGTAGTAAGGACTATGTACGTTTGCAATCACTGTGACCGAATCGCTTCCATATTCCTGTTTGGCGATTTGTATCCCTTTTGCAACAGCCCTGAACTCTGTGAAGTGGGATGTTTCATAATATTTCTTTTCGTTGACAGTACTGTGGCATCCAGCGATGGTTATTACAAATAAAAGGAACTTGGATGTGAAACTGATCCGGTCAATGGGTAGAAAAGAGAACAGTAGCAGCAACAGGAAGGGGAAAGAAAAAAGCAAGATGGAAAACTGAAAAACCGGGTTAACATGAATGGAGTAAAAGTATGCTATCAGGAAGGGTGTGAGAAAAAGGAACACAGAAAGGTAATGCCTACTAGTAAAGGGAACCTTACCGCGGTAAATAATAACCGTTCCTGTGAAAGTGATAAAGAATATCAGCTTCAGGAGGAATGAATCATTGAAGCAATAATCTATATATTTTCCAAACGCATCAGAACCGGGTGGAGACAACCAACCATCGGGTCCGCCAATTCCTCCCTTGGCTAACTGATGCGTGAACACATCCCAACCCGGGATATATAATGCCAATATGAGAACACCGCAAACGAGGTACTTCCAAATTGTGTCACGCTTAACGAAAAACAAGCCCGCAAAGCAAACCAGTCCAGCGAATATAAATGCGAAGTAATGCGTATACATGCAGCAGGATATGCTCAAGGCGAATCCAACCCCATCCCACCAATACCCTCGCCTGTTCGAATCTGTATCCCATTGCCTACCTACACCCAAAAATCTGGTCCAAAAAAAGACTGCAGCCAATCCACACATCAAGCCCGGGCTGTATGGACGGGCGATTTGAGAATACAGCAGAGGGAACTCCAAAACCGCGAGAGCACTGGCTGCAAGCAAGCCCGTTGACTCCCCAAACCATGATTTCCCGATACGAAACAGCAACAAAACGGAAACAACACCCATGATTGCAAAAGGAAATCGTACTGCGAACTCAGAGAAACCAAAAATTCCAGTCCAGTAATAAAGAAACAACTGTACACCTGCAGGATGAAAATCGGGAATCACACCCTTCTCTATGATTTCGCTATGGCCACTGATCTGAAGTCGCGACAAGGCACTCAACTCATCGTTCGACAATGAAAATCCGGTCAAGGAGTATAGTCGCATAATTAATGCAACCAGTAAAATGATCCTTAAGGATCGCTCAACTCCAGGATATTTAGACTTGGAGAATTGGAACATGGTATTCAGGACATGAGTTGTTGACGGGTGACCTCATAAAGGGCCAATCCTGCGGCTACGGATACATTCAAGGATGAAACCTTACCTTTCATCGGAATTCGCACCAGATGGTTGCAACGCTTCATGTATTCGGGGGATATGCCATCTTCTTCGGAACCCATGATGATGCACAATGGTCCGCGCAAGTCAAATTCAAAAATGTTTTTACTCGCCTTTTCAGAGCAACCGATCACTTGAAAACCCGAATCTCTGAGGTAATCTATCACTTCCTTCAGGTTGTGCTCCCGGCAAACCGTAATCCTGCTCATGGCACCGGCAGACGCCTTCATCGCATCGCCGTTAGCGGGTGCACCTCCTCGCTCAGGCACAATCACCGCACCGGCACCAAAACACTCAGCAGAACGGCAAATTGCACCGAAGTTCCGTACATCGGTGATTCGATCCAACAGCACCACCAACGGGTCGCTGCCCTTTTCAAATAAGCCGGGTATCACATCGGATACTTTTTGGTAAACAACCTCCGTAGTGAAGGCAACCACGCCTTGGTGGTTTGATCGGGTAAGACGGTTTAGTTTTTCAATAGGAACCTCAATCGACCTGATGTCGTTACGTCTAAGCAACTTCTTCAGCTCCGACATCATGGGGTTCGATAAATTACGTTGTATGAACAACCGGTCAATCTCTTTCCCACTCTCAATTGCCTCCATCACCGGATGGATTCCGAAAAGCATAAGGTCAGCTGAGCCGCTCTCCTTTTCCCGTTGGTTTCTTTTTTCCATCAATAAGAATCATTGTAAATCCTACCATCACGCCATGTTTCAACTGCACGATACCAGGGAATATCAAAGTATGAACTACGCCTTAACATATAATCGTTTGAAGTGAAAGGATTTCTTTTTTTCTCAAATACAAAACTCAATGTCGGCTGCCCGGTTGTCTGGCTATACAGCCATGTCTCCGTATCGGTGCTACGATAAACCGTTCCAGGGCTTCCAAAAATAACGTATATCAATCCCCTATCGGTTTTCCATCCCTCCATATACGACGAAAACAACCTGTTTGCTGTTTGCACCCTGGTGTAGTATGCCTTGATAAGCTCTCGAGCACGCTCCCGATTGCCTGCCTTAGACAGCCAGAACTCGTCAATAGCCGCCTTGATATTCTTGGACGAATTAATGCGTGAAAACTCTTCTTTTGTAGTAAGGTACCGTACCGACTCGATCAAGCCGTTGATGTTTGTCAAACGGGGGAAATCCTCGTTGAAAATGAAAAAGGTGTATCCCTCTGGAACCAAAGTGTCATATTGAAAATGGTAAATTCCAGGTGCCGACAAAACAATCGGATCAACTTCATCCGGACCCACCAGATATGATTCGTCGGCTGCATAACTCAAAACCTTTTGAGGATTGTCTGAAAAGGGTGGGTCAGCAATCGGGTATCGGCCTTTGAAATAACGCATAAAAACCGGTCTGGGTGTTCCTCCCCCTTGCTGGGTTATCCTCACCGCAATCTCGCGGTCGTTGTGGTTTCGGATGATGGGAGTGTTGTTTGCAACATCCACCAACATGAATTTGGATTCAGGTTGTATGCCGGTTCTATCCAGATTAACGAAATCGGTGACAGATTGCCTTCGATTCTGGTCGGTAAAATCAACACGCATGACATGATTCATGCTGTCGGGAGCGAAAAAAACAAAGCCACCCCTTATCCGTCCGTCATTGCCCTCCAACTTTGACTGCGTATAGTAGGTTATTCCTGAGTCGATGACGGTTTTTGATTCTTCGTTTTTGTAGACGATGTATGAAATCGAAAAGGATGCAAAAGAAATGGAGTCACTGTTCACAAACAACAACTCGTCGGAAGACACCTCAAACAAGAGTTTCATGGAGTCTCCTTCTAATGAGATTGCGTGGTAGCTTGGAAAAGTAAAACTCAATCCGGATGAATATCGGTAAGCCAGGTTTACATTGCTCAATTTCGAAGGACCCGAGCATGATACCGCCAGCAGTATGACAAGGAATAGAACAGATGATTGAACGGCCCGCACGATGTAAAGTTAGCCAAAACCTAAAAATAATTCACCACACCGAAATGAAGCTTTGCCGATTTGAACAATATGGGATTTCCCCTCTCGCTACCCAAGGCATAATTGATTGAAAAAATGCCCAGCTTGGAGTCAAAGGAGATTCCAGCTCCGAAACCGAAGGGGGTGTCACTCAAAAATCCTGATTCAGATTTCCGTTCGTACCAGGCCTGATCGAAAAACAGGTACATGTTTGAATTCCTATCCAACAAATATCGCAGCTCGAACTTGCCAATAACATATGTGGATGCCTTGATGGATTCCTCGTCAAATCCACGAATGGTTGAAATACCTCCCAGCCGATACAGTTCGTTCTCGAATAGCTGTGTGGATCCCAACAAGCCCGAACGAAGACCAAGGAAAAAAACCAGTCGCCTGGCTGCGGGAATAAACAAGCCCGAATTCCATTCGGCTGTAAATTGCAGCGTTTTAAGTTCCAAAGAATCATATAGCGCCTCTGGCAATTTGGGATTCTTATCAACCGTGCGGTTACCGGCGGAGGCGGACACCTCCAACGCATACCCTTTGCGGGGATTCAAACGGTAGTCCAACCTGTTTTTCTTGAATGATGCACCATATAGTGTCTTACGTATGTCAGCGAATGGAGGTAATGTGGTAGCTCCAACAAACTTATCCGTTGAGACCAGAGACGATCTTTTATCCTTTACAAATGCCTTGAAATAGTCGCCCCCTTCCAAAAGGAACTGTACACCCAGATCCCAATCAACATCCACATAAGTGGTGTCCTTCTTGTAAATCGCCAGTCCTGCATCAAGCCCGAAGGGTGTGTCGAAAAGAAAAGGGTACGACACCCTCGTTTTCAGATCTTGTGTAAGAGGTGATGGCTGCTTCCAATTGAAATCGAGAAGCTCTCCCCTTCCGAAAGCGCTGAGTAAGCGAATCCTTAAGTCGGCAGTCACCCTTGTCTTTGATCCCTCACCGCTGTTGGCTGATGGGGGTTGCACACCAATGATTCCATCCGCCTGACTCGCCTTCTTGTCCTTAAGAAAAAGAAGTATCCGGCATTTGTCCTCACTGAACGCAACCGCAAAGGGCCGCACTTCAGTGACCATGGGAAGCTCGTTGATACGGTCTTGAATGCGTCGTATCAGTCGCTCATCATAAATATCACCAGGCGCAAGGGAAAGGTAATTGGTAAGGTAGCGAACTGACAATTTACAATCGCCACCAACCGTGATTGAATCTATGGTGATTAGGTCTCCTTTATCAACGATGATTGTGGCAGACACCTTTGATCCGTCAAATTGCACATCGCCGTATCGTATGGACGCAAACGGATAACCATTGTTCTCAAAATAATCCAGCACCCGCTTATTGAGTGATTTTGTTTCGCTCAAGCGAATAACCCTTCCATCTTTCGATATCTGACCTAATCCCAAATTCGCAGGCAGGTCGTTCAACTCCTCAGGCACTTGCACATCCTGCCATATGTATTTTTCGCCAGTTACCAAATAAATGCTGACGTGATCATCATGTACGGTGTGCTTATGGATTCTAGAGGCGAGAAAACCCTCATCCAACAAGTGGGCGCGCAGTTTATTAAGCAAAACACCCATGCCCACTGAGTCGGTCTGCACACGGCCTGGCTTGAAGTCAAGAGCCAACGCAGTTCCAGAAGTGTCATACAGGGAAACCCGCGATTGTGAAAAACCCAATGATGAATAGCAGCACCCTATCAGAGCCACAAGCATCAGCATCAAAAACATTCGCATCGAAACTCCTGACATAACCTACTCTTAATTTGAAGTCTCGACCCAATTGATGGGAGGCCCGCCTTGAGCAACCAATAACTCGTTCGTTTGTGAGAAATGCCTGCAGCCGAAAAACCCCGAATGTGCCGATAAAGGTGATGGGTGAGCAGACTCCAAAACATGATGCTTTGAACTATCGATCAGCTGCACCTTGTTTCGCGCAAAGCGACCCCACAAAATAAAAACCAAACCGGTTTTTTCATTTGATAGTCGTTGAATAACACTATCGGTAAAAATCTCCCACCCCTTGTTTTGATGCGATCCGGCTTTACCATCCTCAACCGTGAGGGTGGCATTGAGCAGTAACACCCCTTGCTTGGCCCAATGTGTCAAATCACCAGAGGTTGGTATGGGAGAACCCAAATCCGATTGGATTTCCTTGAAAATATTACGTAGTGATGGCGGATGAGGTACTCCATTGGGAACCGAAAAACTGAGACCATGGGCTTGACCGAGCCCGTGGTATGGGTCTTGGCCAATAATCACCACTCGAACCTGATCCCACGGAGTGGAGTTGAAAGCGTTAAAAATCAATGGACCTGGCGGATAAACCAGCTTACCAGCCTTTTTCTCCTTTACGAGAAACGCCTTCAAATCCTGCATGTATGACGAATCAAACTCAAAGGCAAGAGCGTTCTTCCATCCCGCCTCAAGCTGGATGGATGTGGTTTGTACATCCATGAAATCAGGTTTCATCCCTAAATGTTCCTAAAGTTAACAATTTATGGCCATGAAGGATTTGAATTTCGCCAAATGAGTAGTTTCCGTGGGCGCTAAATGTTAATAAAACAGCGAATTATCAACATACTTGACTCTCCTAACTCATTTTTCGTTTATTTGCCAACGTAAAAAAGAAAACGGACGAAAGACCGTTGATTCTATAAAGCCAACCATGAAAAAAATCGCTCTCGTCCTCTCAATTGCTTCGGTCATAGGTGCATTTTCATCTTGCAAGCCAAAAGAAAAATGTCCTGCTTATGGTAAATACGTTCCCTCAAAAGAAGTAACAAAGCCATCCTGATCCTATCTTTTTTGAGAAATTGGAAATCACTGACCGTCCTTGAAAGGGACGGTTTTTTTATTGCTCTTCCCTTCCCTCGAACACAAAAGTGAGCTCCTGTTGAACCGATTCATTTAAACTTAGCGCCACCGGACACGTGTGTGCAGCCCTTTTGATCATCAGCTTTCGTTTCTCGTCGAATATGGCCTTATCCGGAAACAAAAGCCGGATTTTTATGGTTTGAATCTTACGCGGTTCAGAAGCCATCAACTTGGTTACCTCCGCTCTGGTGCCATCAATAGAAAATCCATGGTTTTGCGCCAGGATGCCAATAATGGTGAGCATACAACTAGCCAAAGAGCAGGAAGCCAAATCGGTAGGTGAAAAAGAGGCGCCCCGACCCTGGTTGTCTACAGGAGCATCGGTAACAATTTCAACGCCCGATTTGAGATGACGCGCAACGGTTCTGAGTCCGCCCTCATAAATTACCTCCATCTGATGCATGAGACAAAGATAACCACCCAACCGACATTCCATAATTCGTACCTTTGGG
>JBEAXM010000275.1:0-8488 GCA_041159805.1 Bacteroidota bacterium | reverse complement strand
GTGGTATTGGGGGTTGGCCGACTCATCCAACACCCCATATTTCAGAAGCGTTTCGTCCATCACCTTTTTGTATGCCTCCTTTAAAGAGGCGAGATCACTCTCTTTCATGCCTTTGGTTGGTATGGGGTCATGTATCACTACACGAAGCAAACCGGGACTTCCAGCATAAACCTTTTTCCTCGGACTGTCGGGCAACACCTTCCAATTATCCAAAAACACAACGGGAACAATGGGAACCTGCTTTTCGATCGCCAACTTAAAAGCTCCATTTTTCAATCTTCCAATCTCAGGTGTGCACTCGGGTATGGTTGCCTCGGGAAAAATGGCAATCGATATTCCACGATCGATATCCTCACCTGCTCGAACAAAGGCCTTGTGAGAAGCAACAATACTGGAACGGTCAACCAGGATATTCATGTGATCAAAAAACCGGTTGAAAAGGGGAACCTTTTTTAGCTCGGCCTTGCCCATGAAATGAAAATAATGCGGAATCACCCGGTAAGTCATGATGATGTCCAGATAAGAGGCATGGTTAGGACATATCACGCATGGCTCCGGCCAGGGAACACTGCACTCTCGCAAAACACGATATCGAATTCCCGGAAAATAAATGAGTATGCCAGACCACCATCTTTTAAGCTTGAACACTTTTGGAAATGTCCGCTTGTTTCTCAAAAACAACCAAAATGCGGGAAACAAAATCAGGAAGGAGCAAACTGCATTCAGAAAGAAAAAAAACCTCCAGATTTCACGTGATATCTTACCCATAGCGCTGATGGGGTAAAGTTAGTCAAAAATTGTATTTTCGCCCTCTATGGAAACCGTTGTTAGTGGAATACGATCGACCGGAAACTTGCACCTAGGCAACTACTTCGGCGCCATTCGAAACTTTGTGAAGATGCAGCATGAGTACAACTGCTTTTTCTTCATCGCCGACTATCACTCGCTCACTACCCATCCTACGCCCGATAATCTGAAGAGGTCCGTTCGCCAAGCCTTGGCCGAATATCTTGCTTGCGGAATAAATCCCGACAAATGCACCATTTATGCGCAAAGCGACCTGCCCGAAACCGCAGAGCTATATCTGCTGTTGAACATGAACGCTTATGTGGGTGAGTTGGAAAGATGCACCTCATTCAAGGAAAAGATAAGGAAGCATCCTGACAACATCAATGCTGGACTGTTGACCTATCCCACTTTGATGGCTGCCGATATCCTCATCCACAAAGCGGTAAAGGTGCCCGTAGGCAAGGACCAGGAACAACACTTGGAGATGGCCCGAACCTTTGCCAACCGATTCAACCGCCTTTACCAATGCAGCACCTTTCCGGAACCATTTGCATTCAACTTCGGTTCAGCACTTGTCAAAGTGCCCGGCTTGGATGGATCCGGTAAAATGGGTAAAAGCGAGGGCGAGGGAAATGCCATATTCCTTGCAGATCCGCCAGAAACCATCAGAAAAAAAATCATGCGAGCGGTAACCGATAGCGGTCCCGTAACGCCGGGACAGGAAATGCCAGAATCCATTGCCAATCTGTTCAGCTTGATGAGTCTCGTATCATCCGAAGAAACCATCAACTTCTTCAAGGAGAAATACAGCGACTGCTCAATCCGTTATGGAGATTTCAAAAAACAGCTGGCCGAAGACATGGTTCAATTCATCAGCCCGATTACGGAGGAGATAAACCGCATCGCATCTGATGAACATCTGATCAACAAAGTAATGGATCAAGGCGCCGAAAAGGCGCGGCATAGCGCATCAAAAACCATCCGTGAAGCCAGACAAATCATTGGCTTCAGAAACAATTAATCAGGGCAATTCAATTTTGCATTGGATACCTTTGCGGAATCCATGGAAAATGCCCCAGCAGGGAATCATCCCACCAAGAACATCGGTAGAATTAGCGATCTGGCTCAACTGACTAAGACCCGGTTGACTTTGCTGGTTGTTTTTTCCGCCTCGATGTCCTTTGTGATTGGTTCCGGGAGCACCATTGATTGGGTGAAACTCCTTTTACTGTTACTGGGTGGCTTTCTGGTTACCGGATCAGCAAACGCCTTTAATCAGATCATGGAGAAGGACCTTGATAAATTGATGGACAGGACCCAAGCAAGGCCACTGCCCGGCCAAAGAATGAGGACCAAGGAGGCCATGCTCGTTGCCATATTGTTTGGCGCCGTTGGATTGTTTATCCTTACCTATTACATGAATTTCATCAGCGGGGTGCTTGGATTGATTGCGCTACTGAGCTACACCGTGATGTACACCCCTCTGAAACGATCAACCCCGTTTGCAGTTTTTGTCGGAGCTTTTCCAGGGGCGATACCTACATTGTTGGGATATGTTGCTGCCACAGGCCATTTCGATACCGCCGCCTGGATTCTTTTTTGCATCCAATTCATTTGGCAGTTCCCTCATTTCTGGGCCATTGCATGGGTGATGGACGAGGACTACAAGAAAGCCGGCTTTGAGTTGCTGCCCTCCAAAGGAGGTCGCGACAAGTCATCTGCCTTACAAGCATTTATTTACGCCTTCAGTTTAATCCCAGCTGGAATGACACCATGGGTTTTTGGTATGACGGGATTAATATCCCTTGTTGTTTGCACAATCGCCGGATTGGTTTTTACTTGGCAGGCATGGAAACTTTACCAAAACTGTAATGTTTCTTCAGCTAAGACCTTGATGTTCGGGTCATTTGTTTACTTGCCACTTGTACAATTGACCTTAGTGTTAGACCGAATAAATTGAATAGCAAATGGAAAAGTTACCCATAGCCGACACCTCCCAAGACCGCTTCACGCAAATCCCCACAGGAAAAATTCTTCTGTGGTTAATCATGGTAAGCATTGTAATGCTGTTTGCTGGCCTCACCAGCGGATATATCGTAAGGCAGGCGGAGTCCAACTGGCAAATTTTTGACTTACCCAAGATGCTCGATTATTCAACAGGCGTGATCATCCTAAGTAGTTGGTCTTTGATCATGGGCCAAATGGCCATTAAGAAAAATCAAACCAAAAACCTTTCTATCTTTTTGGTAATCACGCTATTGCTTGGGATTGCGTTTTGTGTAACACAATTTGCAGCATGGTCCGAACTGGTTCGAATGGGCATTTATTTCACAGGGAATCCATCCGGATCATTTCTGTATGTTCTTACTGCAATTCACCTGGCACACCTGGTTGGGGGAATAGTTTACTTGACCAATGTAACTATTCGATCGTTTATGGGTAGCTACTCGGCTGATAATCATCTAGGTATTGAATTGTGCGGGATTTTATGGCATTTTTTAGGGCTACTTTGGGTCTACCTATACATTTTCGTGAACGTAGTTCGTTAGAAACCTGTTGAAATTTAGAAGGATTCCACGCTTAAAAAATTAAGAGCGCAAGGAAAAAACTATTTATTTTGCGGTGTCAAATAATTAGTAGCTGAATCCATCAGCTTCACTCTAATCAACACCTTACACGAAATATGTCAGCTGTAGCCGGACAACCAACCAAAAATGCCTGGGGCGGAGGAACTTCCCCATACAACGTTAGCTGGGGAAAAATGTATATGTGGTTTTTCCTGGTTTCGGACGCCTTTACCTTCTCTTCTTTGATTTTGGCCTATGGTGTTATGCGTCACCGCTTCAGCGAAATTTGGCCTGTTGCAGATGATGTGTTCACCCACTTCCCTTTCGTTGAGGGTCATGTCCCTTTGGCTTATGTAGGATTGATGACATTTATCCTCATCATGAGCTCCGTAACCATGGTTTTGGCTGTTGATGCAGGACATCGTAGAGATAAAAAAGCTGTTGCAACTTGGATGTTTTGGACCATCATTGGAGGATTCTTGTTTTTAGGCTCCCAGGCATGGGAATGGTACCATTTCATCAAAGGAACACCTCAAGGAGCTTACATTCACATGGATGGTACTGTAGGTCGGCCTAAGGTTGATGAAAAGACCCATGTAGTAGATATGAACACGCTGTTACTACCTGGAAATAAAGAGATTAAAGGGGCTGAAGCAGAGGCCTTCAAAGCAAAATCAGAGCATTTCCATGGTGCCAACCTGGTCAAAAACGAATATGGTCATCCATTGTTTGCCGACTTTTTCTTCTTCATTACTGGATTCCACGGTTTCCACGTTTTTTCAGGTGTGGTTATAAACATCATCATTTATTTCAATGTACTAAATGGGGTATACGCACGACGAGGGCACTATGAACAAGTTGAAAAAACAGGATTATATTGGCACTTCGTAGATTTGGTTTGGGTATTCGTGTTCACCTTCTTTTACCTCGTTTAATCACATCAACAACACCTTGATAAAGTAAACATATGTCAGGACACAGCAGCGAACATCACAACGATGAGAAAAAGCACGGGTACTACACCGGTGATATACACAATCAGTTCATTGAAGAGCACCACGATCCGAAAAATGTAAGCGTAATCTGGAGAACCTTTTGGATTCTCTTGATTGTCACCATTTTCGAAGTAGGCATTGCCTTCACCTCGATCCCCCGCGATATTTTGATTGCCATATTCATAGTGCTCACAATTGTAAAAGCATATTACATCGTTGCCTTTTTCATGCACCTTAAGCATGAGAAAATGTCTTTCAAGTACTCCATTTTGCTGCCGTTTTTCCTAATCCTTTATTTCATTGTAATGGCAATTGCAGAAGGGAATTACTTGAACTTTATCGATTGATGTGTGTTTTAGCTTGAATGAAATTATCAGGCACGGCAACCAAAATCCTGGCAATTGCCTCAATTCTGTTACTACCATCCATAGCTTATCTTCTTATCTCAAGAGGAGATAACGACTACGAACGGCTTTTGATCTATGGTCCCAAGGAGCCAGCATCAAATGGTTCTGATACGGTTTATCATCAAATACCACCATTTGTCCTTACGGATCATTACGGTAGAAGCTTTTCTTCAAAAGATCTAGACGATAAGATTTTCGTTGCGGAGTTCTTCTTTGCAACCTGCAAAACCATTTGCCCGAAAATGACCATGCAGATGAAAAGAGTTCAAGAGGCATATGCAGATGACACCGAAATTTCACTTGTTTCGTACACCGTAAATCCTGCTGCCGACTCGGTTCCCGTACTCGCTGAATACGCCCGAAAACATGGCGCCCGTGAAAACAAATGGTTTTTTCTTACGGGAGACAAGAAACTAATCTACGATTTGGCCAGAACCGGCTACTTGGTCGCTGCAGGGGATGGCGATGGAGGTGAGCATGATTTTATCCACACCCAAAACTTGGTATTGATTGATAAGGAAATGCGGATTCGTGGCTATTACGATGGAACAGATTACCAGGAGGTTAACCGTTTAATGGACGAGATAAAAGTTCTGAAGTGGGAATACGCCAAAGCAAATGGACGCAAATCAGTCTGGTAATCATCGAAAACGATAATGGAAACCCTATTAAAAAACGAAAAAAGCATCCTCCGCGGAATCTTCATCCTCTCAGGGGTGGTATTGATTGCAGTAATTGTCCTTGGAATGCTCCCAAAAGCCGACCATGTACCTGACTTTGTAAAATACCTGCCCACTCTGAATGCCATTATCAATGGTACTTGCTCCGTTCTACTCATCGCCTCCTACTATTTCATCCGCAAAAAAGATATTCTAACACACAAGAAGCTCAACATTGCAACATTCATTCTTTCCTCGATTTTCCTCCTGTCCTATGTCACGTTCCACTCTTTTGGCATAGAGACCCGTTTTCCGGCAGACAATCCAATACGTCCTTACTACCTGTTCATCTTGATTACTCACATCATATTGGCAGCATTTGTATTGCCACTGGTGCTGTTCTCCTTCTATTACGGGCTCACAGGTAAAGTTGCTGCACACCGCAAGTTGACGCGCTTCTCATTCCCCATCTGGCTTTATGTTACAGTAACCGGGGTCATCGTATATCTGATGATTTCACCTTATTATGGCTTTTAAGGACTTCATTCACTATATTTGTAAAGCATGAAAAAGAGAATCATACTGGCAGTTTTTGTCTTGTTGATTTCCATTTTGGCTCCGGCATTGGAATCAACAGCCCAATGCTCCATGTGCAGGGCTGTCGCTTCCTCCGGTGAGCGCAGCGATTCTACGCGTGTTGCCAAAGGGCTGAACAACGGAATCCTTTACCTCTTATCCATGCCATACATACTCGGTGGAGTTGCCTATTTCATTTGGCGAAGAAACCGCCGGCAGGCCGGATAAGCCAATGGCAAAACATCTCTTCAACACAGAATCCAAGGAGTCGCTCAAGAAAAAACTCGAATTAGAAAAATTCGAGCGAACCACATTGTCCTTTTATCGCTATGTAATCCTCAATGATCCGGAATCATTCAGGAATGAGTTGTTTGACAAATTCGATACGCTAGGTGTACTCGGCAGGGTTTATGTAGCCAAGGAAGGCATCAATGCACAAATCAGCGTTCCCACACATCATTTCAGCGAGTTCAAATCATTATTGGAGTCCGACCCCATTTTAAAAGGTGTTCCTTTGAAAATAGCAGTGGAGGACAACGGCAAGTCGTTTTATAAGCTGATCGTTCGAATTAAAAACAAGATTGTTGCCGATGGCTTGGATGACGGCATGTTCGATGTCACCAACATTGGAAAACATTTATCAGCAAAGGAATTCAACGAAGCGATGGAACATCCGGACACCGTCGTGGTCGATATGCGCAACCATTACGAGAGCGAGGTTGGCCACTTCAAGGGTGCTGTCCTTCCCGACACCGACACCTTCAGAGAAACCCTACCGGTAAGTATCGACGCATTGAAAGACCAAAAGGATAAAAAAATACTTCTTTATTGCACAGGTGGTATTCGTTGCGAGAAAGCAAGTGCCTACTTCAAGCATCATGGATTCAAGGATGTAAACCAACTGCTGGGTGGGATTATCGACTACCACCGCCAAGTGAAATCGGAGGGTTTGGAATCAAAATTCATAGGTAAGAACTTCGTGTTCGATGAGCGAATGGGAGAACGGATAACCGATGATGTAATTTCCTCATGCCATCTGTGTGGTTCATCATCCGACAACCATGTCAATTGCGCAAACGAAGAATGCCACATGCTTTTCATTCAATGTCCAACTTGTGCTCAAAAGCTTAACGGTTGCTGCAGCAACAAGTGTAAGGATTTCGCCAGTCTGCCCGACGATGAACGCAAAGCCCTCAGAAAGGGAAAAGTCAAGACCGACACACTATCCGTTTACCGGAAAAGCCGGCTTAGGCATTCAGGAACCTGATTTCCCCTTTTTAAATACCTGTGCGGTTTGCCTGATGAATGGTCGAGGATCATTCATGGATCCACTAAAAAACTCCATGATTTTATTATTCGAATAACGGCTTATTGACTGGGCACTCCTGGCAGTTTCCCTGGTGATCAATGGCCTTGAACCAGTCATCCATGAGCGGATCATATCCACTCTCCAAGCAAACGCCGACAACCAAGGTCCTGCGGCAATATCGGGCTTGGCAACTCCTAGCTCATCGGATATGATCTCCATGACCTCCTTGAAACGAATGTTGTCGCCAACCAAAACAAAACGTTCAGCATGAATCCTTTTTTCCATCAGATAAATCATGGCTCTTGTTACGTCATCCACCGAGACAAAGCCGTTTACGCCTTCCGTGAAAAACCTCAATCCGGAACTGACTTTTGAAAAAATGGCTGAACTGTCGTTCGTCCAGTCACCTGGCCCGATGATAATACCTGGATTTACAATCACTGCACGAAGCCCCTCCTCAATCCCTCTCCAAACCTCCATCTCAGCATCATGCTTACTGATTGCATATTGGGAGTTGTATTCGGAATCGATCCATTCGGATGACTCATCATAATTGCCACTTGATGATCGACCCAGTGCAGAGATCGAACTTACATGACACATCCCTGCAACCTGATGGGCCAGGCAAGCATTCACAATGTTGGCCGTTCCATTTACGTTTATAAGTTGCATAGATTCCCGGTCCTTGGGTACAAATGAAACATTACCTGCACAATGGAATACATAATCAACCCCATTAACCGCCTCCATAACATCAACTGGGTTGGTCACATCGCCAACAATCCATTCCACCGCATCCACATCGGGCATAACTCCCCCATGATGAAACTGAATCAATTCCATTTTAGGGGTCTTGAACCTGCTCATGGCACGAACCTTGATTCCTTTGCGAATCAAATCGACAACCAGTTTTGATCCAAGCAAGCCAGTGGCACCCGTAACAAGAATCATTTGTTTCATGACCAAAACACAACATTCCAAATGTACCGCTAAACACAGAATTAACATCACATTGTTGAATTCAATTGAACTTACCAACCCTCATTCAGAAACCTTTTCACTTTAATTGCATATATCATCCCTATCCCATGAAACACCTGTTACTCCTGGCACTTCTAAGCATATTAACCGCTCCAAACATAGCTTCGGCTCAACCTCCGAAAAGGATAACGACATCGGAATATGT
>JBEAXM010000271.1:0-8868 GCA_041159805.1 Bacteroidota bacterium | reverse complement strand
CTATAGATATGTATAGGTGATGCGATATCGGTCGAGTCTCCATCACCGAATTGCCATTGATAATAAACACCGTTCAATGAGGCATGCGTGAACGGGACCGGCTCACCCACACAGGCTGTAGGGTCTGCAATTAGCGGGATGGCTTCCGGAGTTGGATACACCTCGTAATTCTTGACCATGGTGTCTTTGCAACCAAAAGCACTTGTGCTGATCAGCTGTATGGGGTAAGAGCCCGGCTGCGCATATGTGATGGAAGGATCAATGAAGGTTGAAGTTCCTTGAGCTCCAAAGTCCCACAATGACCCTGTTGGATCAGTGGAAAGATTTTGCATTTGTACGTTTACCGGGCTCACACATGAAAAAGCCGGTGTGTAGGTGAAATCAGCAACTGGCTTGGGGTGTACCACAACTGTTCCATAAGCGGTATCCCTACATCCAAAACTACTTTCCGTATACAAGATGACATTAAACTGCCCTGAGTCGGCATATATATGTAGCGGATTGGACAATGTGGAAACATTTCCATCTCCAAAATCCCAAACATAACCCGTGGCCCCGGTTGTTTGATTGATGAAATTCACTGGTAAAGGTTGGCACCCTTCAAACAACGATGAGTCATAATCAGCTACTGGCTGAGGATGGACCGTTACATCCCTATAATCGGAATTTTGACATCCCGTTGTAGGATCTGTATAAGTGTAGGTGATTTGGTAAGTACCTGCATTCGCCAACCAGGGATCAAATAGTCCTGCAAGGGAGTCGACAACTCCAATGCCCGACCACACCCCTCCATTTGGAGTGAAACCGAACAAGTTGAATGGGCTTGCAGTGATGCAAGATGATGTGTCAGCACCAGCGTTAACAACAGGCAGCGGATTCACAACCACGATAGTGGAATCGGTGGTCAGACAATTGCCAAAACCATACTGATAATACAGCACAAAGCTTGTTTGAACCGTTGATCCCTGCATCAGAAGCGACGGGTTTATGATTCCTGCCGCAGCATCAACAACACCGGGACCGAGTGGATAATACCAAATGCCACCAGTGCCGGGAGTGAATGATGGCATGGTTACATTACCCGCATCCACACAAAGGGTAAGCCCTGGACCTGCCTCCGCAAACGTAGGTGGTATGACGGTGACAACCATCGTGTCACTGTCTGTGCAGCCATTTGGATCCGTATAAGTGTAAACCAAGGGATATGTTCCAATCCCTTGAGGATTGAAAATGCCGTTTGCCGTAACTCCCGCTCCTGTCCATGTACCTGCATTACCATAATTTCCAAGCAGACTCACAGCAATGTTCTGGTCGCATACTGTTGTGTCGTTACCCGCATTAACAGAGGGAAGTGGCAAGACCGACATATTCAATAGAGCAGTGTTCACACAACTGTTCGAATCGACGAAAGAATAGCTTAAAACAAAAGGTGAACCGATTCCGGCGATGGAAGGATTGAAGAAAGTGCCAACAACTCCAGGTCCACTCCATATTCCTCCCAATGGAGAAGCAACCAGACTTACTGCAGGATCATTCACACAATGTGTAACGATATTGCCAGCAAGATTTATTGGAGGAAGCGGATGTACGGTGACATAGAGCGTATCCTTTCTTTCGCACGTACCTTGTCCAAATGTGTAAATCAGTTGATGCGTACCAACCGAAGACGGAACAAAATTGCCACCGGGTTGTACAAATGGACCCGACCAAGTACCTCCCAAAGGAGAGCCCACCAGCACGAAAGCAGCTGTATTATGACAGACCGCTGTATCGGGACCAGCATCCACATTTGCAGGAGGATTGATGGTGACCAGTATCGTATCTACATTGGTGCAGTTATTTCCATCGGTATAGCTGTAATATATCTGATGTACACCCAAGCCTGCATTAGGAGGGAAAAATGTACCCAAAGTCTGACTGGTGACACCTGTACCTGACCAAATTCCTCCGGATGGACTTGCAAATGGGAGCTGTGCAGGTATGGGTTGTAGGCAATAGCTGGTGTCATTTGCAATAGTAACAACCGGCAATCCATTTACAGCGATAGGCAAGGAAGCCGAGTTCACGCAGCCGTTGTTATCGGCGAATGTGTAAACCAGATTGACTTGGGCGGCGCCGGTAACCGAAGGATCAAAAACATTACCCGTTAAACCCGGGCCGTTCCACACACCACCAGGCGGGGTGGCTAACAGTGAAACCGGAGGATCATTCACACATAATGATGTTGGATTACCTGAAACGCTCAAAACCGGAAGTGGGTTGACGGTCAATATAAGCGAATCTCTGACCAAACACGAGCCAACACCATAGGTATAAGTCAGTGTATAGTTACCATCATTGGATGGTGTAACAAGCCCGTTGGGCTGAACCAATGTGCCCGACCAGCTACCCCCTGCAGGCAGTCCGTTCAAAAGGAAAGGATTCGAGTTTATGCAAACCGATGTGTCGGATCCCACTAACACGGTATCAGGTAGGTTAACCGTTACCAATGCAGTATCCGAATTGGAACAGCCGAAAACATCTGTGTAGCTGTAAAACACCTGGAATGTTCCAACGCCTACAAATGAAGGATTGAAAGTGCCCGTATTGGGATTAAGAATACCGTTGCCCAACCATATTCCTCCGCTTGGTGATGGAGTGGACAGGTTAACAATGGTATTCGAGTTACAATAAACCGTATCAAATCCTGCAGATACAAGAGGAGGCGTTCGTACCACAACTGTTTTTATTACCGTATCGCTGCAGGATTGCGAAGCAATTCCAATGAGTGTTACATTATATGTCCCGGGTGCGGCATATGCATGCTGTGGCTGAGCTAAAGTCGATGTTGACCCGTCGCCGAAATTCCATAGTGTCGCGGTAAGTGCCTGGGTGCTTGAATTGGTGAATTGAACAATATCCCCTATGCAAACCGTGTCGGGGACTGCAATAAAGTCAACTACCGGCTTGGGATAAACCGTGATGTTCCTATAAACGGTATCGAAGCTACAACCATTATCGATTTGGAAAGATGCCGTGTAGGTACCCGGATTCTGGTAGGTATGTGTGACCGAATATCCTATTGATGTATTACCGTCGCCAAAGTCCCAATAGTAATTGCTGCCACCAGTAGAGAAGTTGGTGAAGGTGACTGTCAATGGCTGGCATCCGGATTGAGGTGTCGCATTGATGAATGCATTGACCGTATTAGGGGAAACCGTCACGGAATCCACCAAGGTGTCGGAACCACAAGGATTGGTCACGATAAGTGTGATGTAGTATGTGGTATCATTGGTGTAGGCGAAATACGTATGTGGCAATGGCAAGCTATCCGTGCTGGTTGTGCCATCACCGAAATCCCAGAAATAAGTTGTAGGCAAGCCGTAACTGACATTTGCAAAGTTGACCGTAAGCGGAGAGCATCCGGTATTGAAATCGATTCCGAAAGATGCGGTTGGAGAGGGCCTGACCAAAATGGAATCCACAACAATGGCCGAACCACACAGATTGGTAGTGCTTAACGTGATATAATAGGTGGTGTCCCCTATGACTCCGGCCGGATAACTGATCGGCAACGGATCAATCATGGTGCCTGTTGCGCCGTTCCCAAAATCCCACAAATAAGAAGGGTTAAAGGATACGCTGTTGTTGGTGATATCAACCAACAAAGGCCCACAACCGTCATCTGTTGAAAGGGAGAACGCGACCGTAGGTGGAACAACCACTTGAACATTGAAGCTTATTGAGTCAACACATCCGGAAGCTGAAGTTGCGATTAATGAAATGGTATAGGTGCCCGTTTGGATGTAGGTATGCGTTGGATTGAATAACGAGGAGTTGTTGCCATCACCAAAGTTCCATAGATAGGAGGTCGCTCCAGTCGTATTGTTTGTGATTGTAAATGGGGTGTTGAGGCATAAAACCGAGTCAACGGTGAAGCCCGGAACTGGTAACGGATTTACCAGCACGGTGATGCTATCGCGATTCACACACGATGTTGACGGCTCCTGGTATTCATAAATCAAGGTGTGTGACCCCACTCCAGCCAAAGCAGGACTGAACAATCCTGATGGTGTGACACCGCTCCCTGACCAACTACCGCCTGAAAGCGGACTGAACCCTGTTAAAGAAAAAGGTGGAACAGAAATGCAAGTGTCGATATCACTGCCTGCATTTACGAGTGGGAGTGGGTTGACGGTGACTATCGTAGAGTCTTTGGTATAACAGGATCCCACTCCAAATTCATAATACAGCAAAAAAGTTCCCACACCAGAAATAGTAGGGTCAAACAAGCCCGTAGCAGCATTAACGATTCCTGGCCCAGACCATGAACCTCCTATAGGTGGAGAAAAACCGCCAAGACTGAAAACCCCATTGTCAATACAAACAACATTGCCAGGCCCTGCTTCAGCTGGAGAAGGTAATACGATGTTCACTAGGATGGAATCATAGTCCGAACAATTATTCGCGTCAGTAAATGTATAATACACGTAATGGGGTCCAATTCCGGGAATGGAAGGATCAAACGATCCTGATGCATTTAAAACGCCGGTTCCAAACCAAGTTCCGTTTGCAGGAGTGGCGTATGAGGGCAATTGAACATTTATTCCTTGGAAGCAATAAGTGGTGTCGTTGCCGGCATCAACAACAGGAAGAGGGTTCACCGTTACTGTTCCTGTGACCGAATCTTCGCAACCAAACTGATTGGTGGCAGTAACCGTATAGGAGGTAGTGATGCTTGGAGAAACGGTGATTGAAGTTGCAATATCCCCCGTACTCCACAAGTACGATAAGCCCCCATTTACAGTGAGTATTGCCGGCTGATTGAGACATATGACAGCATTGTTCACCGTAGGGGATGGCAGGGGATTCACAGTAACCACCAAATCATCCGTACTCAAACATGTTCCTGTTCCATAGGTGTAAGTCAACGTGTATGTGCCGACAACGGAAGGAGTAAAAACACCTGAACTGGTAACCCATGGACTGCCGCTCCATGACCCTCCTATAGGACTGAAGCCGGCTAATTGTATTGATGGCGCATTTTGACAAATACTGAAATCCGTTCCTGCATCAGCAAGTTGTGGACTTGCAACTGTGACCACCAGGTCATCACTATTGATACAGCCGGTTTGAGGATCCGTAAATGTATAAGTAAGTGTAATGGTTCCTACGCCGTTAGGAGTGAAAACTCCTGAAGAAGTCACTTGGGTGCTTCCGCTCCAGCTACCGCCAACTGGACTGAACCCTGTCAATGTATAGGGAATTGGCTGGTCGCACAATGAAACATCGGGACCGGCTATCACAGTAGGCAAAGGATTAACCGTTACAGTTCCTATGATTGAATCGGTACAACCATATTGGTTTGTTGCAGTAACCGTATAAGACGTGGTAATGGTTGGAGTTACCGTAATGGAAGCTGTTGCATCCCCAGTGTTCCATAAGTAAGATACGCCTCCGTTTGCCGTAAGCGTGGTTTGTTGATTTATACAAATTGTGGGGCTATTCACCGAGGGTGTTGGAAGTTGATTCACCGTTACTACCAAATCATCCGTACTTAGACACGTTCCTGTGCCATAAGTGTAGGTCAATGTGAATGAGCCAACAGTGTTTGGGGTAAATAAACCTGAACTGCTTACCATTGTACTACCGCTCCAAGTTCCGCCACTGGGACTGAATCCCGCCAATTGGACCGAAGGTGCGTTTTGGCAGATACTGAAATCTGGACCCGCATCAGCGAGTTGCGGATTTGCAACAGTAACCACAAGATCATCCGTGTTGACACAGCCCGTAGAAGGATCCGTATAGGTGTATGTGAGTGTGAATGTACCAGTACCGTTTGGCGTGAATACTCCGGCACTGGTAACCAATGTACTTCCACTCCATGTTCCTCCTGTAGGACTGAACCCTGTCAATGTAAATGGAATGGGTTGGTCGCACAAGGTGATGTCGGCGCCCGCGTTCACAACCGGCAGTGGGTACACTGTGGCCGTGGAAAGGGCCGTGGAATTACATCCTGCAGCGTTGGTCACCGTAACTGTATAGGTCGTGGTTGTGCTTGGTGCAACATTGATTGTTGCCGCGGTGGATCCATTGCTCCACAAATACGTACCTCCACCTGTGGCCGTCAACGTCGCAGTTTGTCCAATGCATATAGTATCAGGCGTTGTAACAACAGTGGGATTCGCATTCACGACAACCTGCATGTTGTCCGTACTCAAACATGTGCCCGTGCCAAAACTATATGTCAACGTATAGGTGCCCACAGTGGATGGAGTGAACACCCCTGCGGCGTTAACGAACGGACTGCCGCTCCATGTTCCTCCTGAAGGACTGAACCCTGCTAACTGATAAGCAGGAGCATTCTGACATAGATTCACATCAGGCCCTGCGTTGGCTGTTTGCGGTGATACTACCGTCACCACCATCACATCGCTGTTGGTACAAGTCGTAGTGGTGTTCGTAAACGTGTACGTGAGCGAGAATGTACCTGTTCCGTTAGGGGTGAATACTCCTCCGGAAGTGACGTTCGTACCACTCCATGTGCCACCCGTTGGGCTGAACCCGGTCAATGTAAATGGAATGGGTTGGTCGCACAAGGTGATGTCGGCGCCCGCGTTCACAACCGGCAGTGGGATAGCTGTCACTGTGGCAGATGTACTTGCTGTACAACCAAAAGTATTGGTTGCCGTTACGGTGTAAACGGTATTTACCGTAGGCGATATAGTTATGGCCGCCGTTGTTGCTCCCGTATTCCACAAATAGGATACTCCTCCTGTTGCCGTGATTGTAACGGGTTGGCCAGAGCAAGTTGAGGCAGGGGGAATTTGTGGAATGGGTGTTGGATTCACCGTCACCAATATCTGATCCGTAGCAATACAACCATTCGGACCAGTGACCGTCAAGGTATAGGTGGTGGTAGTTGATGGGTTAGCTATCGGAGTCGCAATATTTGTGGCCGATAAGCCTGTGGCGGGCGACCAGGAGAAAGTAGCGCCGGTAGTTGAAGAACTTCCGCTTAGCTGTACTGCTGCACCTGAACAAATCGTTTGATCGGGTCCTGCATTAACATCAGGGAGGGGGTTCACATTAAATGAAACCGAGGCAGAAGTCGGACCACACTCATTTGATGCTTGAAATGTGATGTTGGCGGCTCCGACATTATTGAAGTTAATGGAACCGGGGTTAGCCAAAGTGGATGTTGATGGCGTACCTCCGCTGAATGTCCACGAATATGACAATGGATTCGCTCCGCAATTAGTTGCAGAGTAAACAGGCGTGATTGGAGATGGCCCACAAGGGCTAGTGATATTGGCTAAATTGACTGTAGGCTTCGTTTTCACCCGAATTGTATCGAAAGCGAAAAAAGTCCCACAACTGTTTGTTACTGCCAACCTGATTACATATATGCCAGGATTGACAAATTGAAATGTGGGTTCAAAAGAATTAGCTCCACCGGTTATGAAATTCCACGAGGAGACATTTCCACAATATGCTGCCGTGTAAGAGGAGATTGTCCAGTTGTATTGCAATGGCCTGCATGAGTACACATTTGTTGTGGTATTGGTTGGGGTAATTGATAATGGGGCACAACCTGAATCAGGGATTATGGTGAATGAAGGCGAAGGGGGCGTTTCAATACAAACATTGCGTGTCTTTACATCTGTTCCACAAGTATCTTTATCATCCAATGTCAGACTGATTGCGTATGTGCCCGCAGTACTGAAAGTGACATTTAATACATTGGACCCCCAATTAGCAGGGTTGTTGTTAGGAGGATTTTGTCCAAGCTGCGTTCCTCCAGGTAATACATTATTGGTGCCGGCAGGAGGTCCCCAACCTGTTGAAGGATTGATGGTCCAGTGTCTTTTGGTGGTTGATGAGTCACATACACCATTGTTATTGACGGTCACTGCCGCAGTACCTGTGTTGGTAAATGTAACTTGAGAGTTTACACAAACAACCGTGTCAGGCGAAATAGAGAAATTACTTACAGGCCTGGTGTTGGTTGTGATTGGCTCTATGGTCAAATCGGAGAAGCCACATGGGTTTTGAGCCCTGATTTTTACAAAGAAAGTGTTAGGGGTTGTTCCACCAGAAGCGCCACATGAAGTGTTATTAAAAACATGAGTAAAAGAGGATGGCCATGGACTATTTTGTAATGTATCATTGGGAGACCCATCATTGTATTGAATTATGTAAATTGTTCCTGGAGGGTTGTTGTTGATGGTTGTTGGAATGGAAAATGAGAAGGGTGTGCAAAACCCTATAGAGGATCCCGGATTTGAGAAGGGAACAGATGGGTTGGATCCATTATAAACCGTATACGTTCTAACCCTAACACAACCATTGGTCGATGTAGTGGTGACTGTCAAAGTGAAATAGCCTAGGCTGTTGTAAGTATGTGAAGCCGTACCATTTTGAGGCCATTGATTCAAGTTTGTAGTATTGCCATCGCCCCATTGAATGAGTGTAGACACATCTATATTCGTGGTAGTGGAAGTATTGGTGATTTCAAGTGTAAAGAGGGTGCTGCCACAGTTTGTAAAAGGAATGTTCGAGTTAAAATCATTAACCGATCCGTCTGGATATTGAAATGTACTAACCGTTGCTGCTGCTGAGGCTGTACAGCCTTGTGTGTTAGTTACCGTTACAGTGTAGTTTGTCGTGCTGAATGGATTGACATTTATAGTAGGAATTGTTTGTCCGGTCGACCACGAAATAGTATTTATCGCAGAAGTGTTAGCGGTAAGAGATACAGAAGTGCCTGGGCAAACGGTGTTGGGGTTTCCATTGGATATGGAAACTGTTGGAGCTTGAAGCACTGTAATAACAATAGTATCTGTAACAGTATTATTCCCGCCTCCTTGACAGTTTCCAGATACAATA
>JBEAXM010000220.1:0-11480 GCA_041159805.1 Bacteroidota bacterium | reverse complement strand
GGTGAATGCACCGGTACCCGAGTAGGGCGCGGTTCCACCCCCACCAGAAACGTTCACGGAGGTGGTACCACCGAAGCAGGCGATGGATCCGGAGGATGAGGCGGCAGTGAGCAGCGTGGGTTGTGTGACGGTTGCGCTCACCAGTGATGTGCAACCATTGGCGTCGGTGACGGTGTAGGAGTAAGAGCCGGCTGCAAGGTTGGAGAATGTTCCCGTTCCCGAGTAGGGCGCAGTGCCCCCTGCACCGTTCACCACGACACTGCCTGTTGCAGCGCCGTTGCACAAGGCAGGCGACGGAGTGGCGGTCGATGTCAGCAGCGCAGGTTCAGTGACGGCGATGTTGGTCACCGCAGTGCAACCGTTTGCATCGGTTACGGTGTAGAAGTATGATCCCGCGCCGACGGTGAATGCACCGGTACCCGAGTAGGGCGCGGTTCCACCCCCACCAGAAACGTTCACGGAGGTGGTACCGCCGAAGCAGGCGATGGATCCGGAGGACGAAGCGGCAGTGAGCAGCGTGGGTTGTGTGACGGTGATATTAGTGATAGCAGTACAGCCGTTCGCATCTGTTGCAGAAACAGTGTAAGTCCCAGCCGACAAGTTTGAGTATGATCCTGAGCTTTGAGGTGAGGATCCATTTAATGTGTAAGTGATGCTGCCGGTTCCCCCATTAGCTGAGATGTTGATTGATCCGTTAGATCCGCCATTACATAGCACGGGAGTTGATGTTGATGATGTGATGGTGGGTGCAAGTTGATTTCCTACAGCAACTGGAAGTAAAAAGGTACAGCCATTAGCATCTGTGACCAGAACATTGTAGGAGCCAGCTGATAAATTACTGAAGGTTGTGTTTGATGTGGATGCGCCTCCATTCAGGGAATAGTTGAATCCTCCGGCGCCACCGTTGGCACTTATGGTAAACGACCCGTTAGAAGCAGAGCAACTTGCATTATTAACCGATGCGCTTGCTGTAATTGCATTCGGGTTTGTGATATTGACTGTGGTGGAGCTGGTACAGCCGTTGGCATCAGTTGCCACGATGGTGTAAGTGCCAGAAGCTAATCCTGCAAATGAATTGCTGGTTTGTAATGGTGAGCCATTGATTGAAAATCTCACAGGAGCGGTCCCCCCCGAAGCGGATACCGTTGCTGTGCCGTTATTTCCTCCATTGCAAGAGGGTGGAGTGGTGGAGGATGATGTGATTATTGGACCAGGTTGGTTTCCTACGACCAATGGCACCGAAGCAGTACATCCTCGAGTGTCGGTAATTGTTACACTGTAGCTACCTGCTGCTAAACCTGCAAATGAGTTGGATGCTTGTGACGCTCCTCCGTTTAAAGAATAAGTGTAGCCGGGGGTTCCACCTGAGGCACTGATGGAGCCCGATCCATTGGCTAATGAGCAGGTGGCAGTAGCGGTTGAGGCGGTAGCGGAAAGAACAGATGGCTGTGTTACTGTTGCGGTAGCGTTTCTGGTACATCCATTTGCATCGGTGATCGTAACGGTGTAGGTCCCTGCGGGAAGATTTGATAAGGTGGATGATGTTGAGCTTGACCCTGCCCAAGCGTACTGGTAAGGAGCCGTGCCACCGGTAGCAGTTACGCTGACGGAGCCGGTAGAAGTGCCTGCGCATGCAGCCCCTGTAGGTGTAGCTGTGGCATTTAACAAGGTTGGAGCTGTTATGGTGAAGGAGGTGTTGGATACACACCCCGAGGCATTGGTTACAGATACATTGTAGGTTCCAGGTGCAAGGTTATTCACTGTTGCAGGACCATTCAGGTTAGTGAATGTTTGAATGGTGGTTCCAGTACTGTTTGTGAAAACATAATCCCACGGAGGGTCATTGGTTAATGTGACGGTTGCGCTGCCGGTGTTTTGTCCGGCACATAGTGGCTGGACCAAGGTGTAGGTCGGAATCGTGCAACAGCTAAGTGTTGCGAAAAATTGCGCATCCGCATCCTGAGTACATGCCAAGGATGTCCATGATCCAGATTCGCCATCACCAAGGGTGTTGATGGTCAGATTAAGTGATGCTCCTTGAACACATGCATTGGCTGGGGGTGTTGAGATGGTCCAGCAGAAAGTCCAGTCACATAAGTTATTTGGATTGTTATCTCCGTAATTGTTTCCGGGATTTCCATCTACTAACCCTAATGGACCCCCGAAACCCGATTCGAAGTAGTATCCAGGCCCTGTGGTAGCTCCTGTTGCAGAGCTAGTGATATTGTTGTTATACCAATTCCATGTACCTTGACCGGAACATGAAGTGACAGGACCGGTTACCAAACTGGCCATGTTCCATCCTGAGCCGAAATTTGGTACAACGCCATGTAACCAGTTTTGTGATGTTTGGTTGTAGTTTGTGATGGTGTAACAGAAGGTGACTGTTTGTCCAGCTTGATAGGTTCCATTTATCGGTGGAGGGGTTGCGGTGAGGTTGGCTTGAATCACGCATCCTTGACAATCATTGCTGTTTTGTAGTCCAAGCGTGAAGTTGCATTGGTCAGTGATGCTTCCACCACTCACCTGCAGGTAGTAGGTTCCTGCGGCTAAGGAACCAAAGGTTGTATTGAGTGAGCCACCAGCACCGTTTGCGCATCCTCGAGGAGTAAGGTTACCACAGCTGTTACCCGCATAAAGGCCAACGGATGGTGACTGCAGCCCTGCAATGGACACATTGAGTGTTGGGCCAGTGATGTTCACTCGATACCATACATCAGCTGAAGGGGAAGGCATGTTTCCTGATGGTTGGCAACCCAGTAGTGATGTGTATGGTTGCTCAGCTGTTGCACAGAGGTTGGTTGTGTTGAAGTAGGTCCAAGGTCCTACTCCGTTATTGGTTGGACATGCAGGCGGAGTGGGTAAGGTGCCAAGGTTTTGCGCACCGGAGCACGGGTCGTTTGCAGGTGGTGTTCCTCCATTACAAGCAGTGGTGCATGGGGCAGTGCTTGGACAAGCAACGCAGCTAATGGTAGCTGCAAATCCTGGAGCGGTGATGATACCATCTGAAGTGAAGACCAGAGTGATACAGCCGCTGGTTGCGGTTACGGTTCCTGGCGAGTTGGTTCCGGTGTAAGTTCCAATTAGTGGCGATGAGGCATTGGGACCATTGTAAATGTTCAGGAAATCATAATTAGCTTCAGTGTTAAAGGATGTAAAGCTTAAACTGACACATTGCCCAGCCGTGGCAGCACAAATGGTTTGTGTGAAATTCTGGCTATTGCCATATGCGCCTGCAGAACCACCGCTATCGTAAAAGGTTCCTCCGCATGATGTGATAGTGCCATTTCCCATGTTATAGGTTGCAGCAGATGGCACACAAGGAGCGCAAGAGATAGTAGCAGCAAAGCCAGTGGAAACAACGGATCCATCGGATGTGAAAACCAGCGTAAGACATCCAGAAGTTGCGGTGACCACACCTGGTAAAGCGGTTCCAGTAAATGATCCAATCAAAGGAGCAGATGTGTTCGATCCGTTATATACTGTAACGAAGTCGAAGTTTGCCTCTAGGTTGAACGATGTAAAGTTTAAGCTTACACATTGACCGGCTGTGGTGGCACAAATGGTCTGTGTAAAAGTCTGACTATTCCCATAATTGCCTGCCGAACCACCACTATCGTATATTGTTCCGCCGCAAGTGGTGATGGTTCCGTTTGAGATGTTGTACGTCTGTGAAACTGCAGTGCTTCCTGAAAAAAGTGAAGCAAACAAAGCCACGGAAAACAGCAATAATCCCGACAAATTTTCAAAACGAAACATCCATTTTTTTCTGGTAGTTTTCATTCCCATCCATTAAGGTTTTGGAACCGGTGGTTCAGTCCGGTTTGGTTCTTGGTTAAGATGGTAATGATAAGGGAAATGCTTCAAATATCCAATGCATTTTTCATGGATAAGTTGTTCACATATGTAGATAAGTTAGTGATGTTTTAACCAGTGTTTCGACATTGATTTCTGATAGGGCTTTTTATTCGGCAACCGGATTGCTCAATTGAACGAAACGCTTGCTCATGAATCTCAATATGAAGTATATACGATTGCTTAATTTTGCGCTATGTTGAAATTGAAACTTGTAACGGACGTCGCTTGGGTGCGGAATGTGGTGGAAAAGAATATTCCAGAGATTTTGACCGACCATGCCTGGTGTGAGCAAAAGGCCGCAACTAATGCCATTTCAATCGTGGTCAGATATCCAGATTACACTGATTTGGTTCAAGAGATGATCCGATTAAGTCAGGAGGAATTGTCTCATTTTCAGATGGTTCATGATATTATCATCAAGCGAGGTTACCTTTTGGGGCGCGAGCGGAAGGACCACTATGTCAATCTCCTTTACGGGTTCATGAAAAAGGGAGGCATTCCCGAGGAGCAATTGGTGGATCGACTTTTGTTTGCTGCCATGGTCGAGGCCAGAAGTTGTGAGCGATTCAAGGTGCTTAGCGAAAACATTGAAGATCAGGAGTTAGCGACTTTTTATAAGGAGTTGATGATCAGCGAGGCCAATCATTACACCCTTTTCATCGGCTTTGCACGGAAATATGCCAAGTCCATTGATGTTGACAAGAGATGGGAGGAGTGGTTGGATTATGAAGGAGAAATCATCAAAGGATTCGGAACCCATGAGACCATACACGGGTGAAATATTAGGTGCTTTATTAATTGACTGAAATTCAATTCACAAGGTTTGTGAGTCTGTTCCTACCGTAAATCGTTTTTTATACTTTTGCCCTCCTAATCCTGAATCAGATGCCCGTTTCACTTGTCACCGGCGGGGCCGGCTTTATAGGCGCACATGTTACAAATGAATTGGTGAAAGCCGGACACAAGGTGGTTGTGTTGGATGATCTAAGTGGAGGTTTTCAAGAGAATGTGAATCCTGCTGCGATCTTTATAAACGGATCCATTACTGACGCCGATTTGGTGCAGTCACTGTTCAACGAGCATAAGTTTGATTATGTCTATCATTTGGCTGCCTATGCGGCTGAAGGTCTCAGTCATTTCATCAAACGGTTCAATTACAACAATAACCTCATCGGCAGCGTGATTCTGATCAATGAAGCGGTCAAGCACAAGGTCAAATGTTTTGTTTTCACTTCTTCGATTGCCGTTTACGGAGCTGCTGAACCACCAATGACCGAAGACACGATTCCTGTCCCCGAGGATCCATACGGCATCGCAAAGTTTGCTGTGGAGCAAGACTTGCGTTGTACACATGAAATGTTCGGTTTGAACTACATCATTTTCCGACCTCACAATGTTTATGGGGAATACCAGAACCTTGGTGATCGTTATCGAAACGTGGTTGGAATATTCATGAACCAGCTGATGCAGGGCAAGCCGCTTACCGTATTTGGTGATGGTAGTCAGACTCGCGCATTCAGTTATATCGGAGATGTGGCTCCATACATTGCCAACTCAGTAAATGTACCCGAGGCATACAACCAGGTTTTCAATGTGGGCGCAGACCGTGAATTTACTGTGAATGAATTGGCGCAAACAACAATGCAGGCAATGGGTATCAATGGGGAATTGCGTCACTTGCCAGCCAGAAACGAGGTCATGCATGCACACGCCGATCATAGTAAGATAAAAACGGTCTTCAAGACCAGCGAATCGGTTTCCTTGTTAAAAGGTTTGACCCTTATGGCTGCTTGGGCCAAGCAGTCGGGTATCCGCAAGAGTTCCAAATTCAGCAACATTGAAATCACAGAGAAGCTGCCTTCCGTGTGGCTTGAGGACTGATCCATGCCTAAGATCCTTTTTGTTGCCCAGCATCGGCCGGACAGATCACCCTCACAACGATTCCGTTTCGAGCAATATCTATCGTTCCTCAAGTCACGTGGGTTTGATTATGACTTTTCCTATTTGATTGATGAAAGCGATGACAAGGTCTTCTACAGACCGGGTAACTTGTTTCGTAAATCCTACATATTTTTAAAAGCGGCCTTCAAGCGTTTCAATGATGTGTTCAAGGCAGATGGTTATGATGTTATTTATGTCCAGAGAGAGGCCTTTATGACCGGTTCCTCATGGTTTGAAAAGCGCTATTCCCACAGTAAAGCCGCACTCGTTTTTGATTTCGATGATGCCATATGGAACCATGATGTATCTGATGGTAACAAGTCGTTTGCATGGCTAAAGGACGCCTCTAAAACCAAGAGGATAATTGCTTTCAGTGATTTGATTATCGCTGGCAACCCTTACCTCGCCGACTACGCCAGCCAGTTCAATTCGAATGTTCTGATCATACCCACCACTATCGATACCGAAGAATACAGGCCTAAGCCCGATAGTACTGATGCCGGTAAGGTTGTCATTGGTTGGAGTGGTAGCATCACTACGATCAAGCATTTTGAGTTGGCAATACCTTTCCTGACCGCCTTGAAATCCAAGTACGGTTCGCAAATAGAGATTGCCGTCGTCGGCGATGGTTCTTATCGTAACAGCTCATTAGACATAGTTGGAAAACCTTGGAATAAAACCACGGAGTTGGCAGACCTTGCCGGTTTTGATATCGGAATCATGCCCATTCCAAATGATGATTGGTCGAAAGGCAAATGCGGTTTGAAGGGATTGCAATACATGGCGCTTTCCATTCCCGCCGTCATGTCGCCGGTTGGTGTGAACTGTGATATTATTCAAGATGGTTCTAACGGTTTTTTGGCTGATACAACTGACGAGTGGGTGGAGAAGGTCTCCAGGTTGATCGAGAGCAAGGAGCTGCGATCCAAGTTAGGTGCTGCTGCACGAAAAACCGTTGTAGAACATTATTCCGTTGAATCCCAAAAGGAGAATTATATAAACGCCTTTGAAAAGGCCATAACCATCAAAAAAAACAAGCGAAAATGAAAAACACGGCTTTGACTCACATTCACGAAAAGCTAGGAGCGAAAATGGTTCCTTTTGCCGGCTATAACATGCCTGTCTCCTACACGGGCATCAACGATGAACATGAAACAGTGCGCACTAAATTGGGGGTGTTCGATGTTTCTCACATGGGTGAGTTCATATTGAAGGGCCCAGGTGCCTTGGACCTGATTCAAAGGGTTACCAGTAACGATGCATCCAAGCTGTTTGATGGGAAAGTCCAATACTCCTGCTTGCCTAACGAGAATGGTGGAATAGTAGATGATTTGCTCGTTTATCGCATGACTGCGGATTCCTACATGTTGGTGGTGAACGCTTCCAACATCGATAAGGATTGGAACTGGATCATGGAGCGCAACACATCAGGTGTGGAGATGCATAACATTTCTGAAAGGACATCATTGCTCGCCGTTCAGGGACCTCTTGCCGCCAAGGCGCTTCAGTCGTTAACCTCCATGGATCTGGCCTCAATGGAATACTATACTTTTTCAAAAGGTGAGTTTGCCGGATGTCCTAATATTTTGGTCTCGGCCACCGGTTACACCGGTGCGGGTGGATTTGAAATTTATTTTGAAAACCAGTATGCGGAAAAAATATGGGATGCGGTCATGAATGCAGGTGAACCATATGGAGTCAAGCCTGCCGGACTCGGATGCAGGGATACATTGCGTCTGGAAATGGGTTTTTGCCTGTATGGTAACGATATTGATGACACAACATCCCCTCTTGAGGCAGGACTTGGATGGATAACCAAATTCACCAAGGAGTTCACGAACTCAACAAACTTGAAAAAACAAAAAGAAGAAGGGGTCGCCAAGAAGTTGGTGGGTTTTGAAATGCTTGAGCGCGGTATTCCTCGACACGATTATCCAGTGGTTGATGCAGCTGGCTCCTTGATTGGTAAAGTCACTTCAGGAACCCAGTCACCAAGTCTCGGTAAAGCCATCGGTTTGGCTTACGTTCCCTCGGAATATGCAGCCGAAAACTCGGAGATTTTCATATCAATCAGGGATAAAAATTTGAAAGCCAAGGTTGTCAAGCTTCCCTTTTACAAGGGGTGATCATACCAATCGTCCATTGTTGGGTTTTTTGGTAATTTTGCAGCAATTCATAAACCAATGAAACGAACCATAGACGTGTGTTTTTCTCCGGCATTGTTGCCTTTGTACGACTATAAAGGGTCTATCGTCGTGGTGATTGATGTGCTGCGTGCCACATCATCCATGTGTGTTGCGTTTGCCAACGGAGTGAATTCAATAGTTCCTGTGGCGACTCTCGAGGAGAGCATGGCTTACAGGGCGAAAGGATTCCTTGTAGGCGCAGAGCGAAAGGGTGAACGGGTTGAGGGTTTTGATCTGGGTAACTCACCTTTCAGTTTCATGGGTGATGTTGTGTTCGGCAAGGATATCGCATTGACCACTACCAATGGAACCCAGGCCATCAAGGCCGCCTCGGGTGCACATACCATAACAGTTGGCTCATTCCTCAACTTGTCTGCTTTGTGCGATTGGCTTTCCCGACAGGAGCAAAACGTTGTGCTGCTGTGTTCGGGTTGGAAGAATGCCTTTAACCTGGAAGACACCCTTTTCGCAGGAGCGGTTGTGGAACGCTTGTCTGGTTCGTTTGATTATACCGATCATCGTGATTCAGCCATCGCAGCCATGAGTTTATATAAGCTGGCTCAAAATGATTTGTTAGGATTTTTAGATCAATCATCCCACAGACACCGTCTGGCCAGTTTGCATATTGATAAGGACGTAGAGTATTGCTTGACCATCGACCAGGCCAATGTGGTTCCGGTTTTGAGAGGGGAAGCGCTCACGCTTTGATTTTTTTGATTTTTCCATTTTTCATGAAATACTTTTTCGCTTCACTGGTTTTTCTGTGCCCAAATCTTTCATTTTCTTGGGGTTTTCAAGCTCATCAGCACATCAATCGCTCTGCTGTGTTCTGTTTACCCCCTGAGATGTTCTCCTTCTATAAGTTTCACTTGGATCATGTGACAACCCATGCGGTTGATCCTGATAAGCGGCGATATGCCGTGGAAGGTGAGGCCGCTTGCCACTACATCGATTTGGATCGATATGGTTTGAATCCATTCGATAGTATTCCTGAAAAATGGAATGATGCGGTATTGAAATACACTGAAGACTCGTTGATGGCGCATGGTATTGTTCCTTGGCATATTGAACGGGTTTATTTTCGATTATTGCAAGCATTCAAGGATCGGGATGTTTACAGGATATTAAGGTATTCTGCCGACCTCGGTCATTATGTCGGCGATGCGCATGTGCCATTACATTGCACATCCAACTACAATGGACAATTAACCAACCAGCATGGAATTCATGGCTTATGGGAGTCTCGAATTCCCGAAATTTCAATGGGTAAATACGAACTCATGCCGGGCAGATGTGTGTTCATATCCAATCCATTGAAAACCGCATGGTCGACGGTTCGCGCAAGCTACAGTGCCTTGGATTCCGTTTTGGGTTTCGAGCGTCAGCTAACGGAAAGAATCGATGTTGATTCAAAATTCACCTACGAGTTAAGAGGCGCTTCGGCCGTAAAGGTTTATGCTTCAGGTTTTGCAAATGCTTACGAACAGATGTTAAGCGGCATGGTTGAGCGCCGTATGGAGTCTTCTGTCTATCTTACGGCTTCTTTGTGGTATACGGCTTGGGTCATGTCTGGACAACCCGATTTGGATACCCTTTTGGATTGGGTTCCCAGCAGTGAGCAAGTCGAGATCCAGAAGAAAGAGTTGGAATTATTACAAAAAAGAACACTACAAGTCCCAGAGCACGATCATTAAAGAGGATGAACATGAAATTGGATTATTTGAAATACAATCATCAGGCATGGAATAAGCTTTCGGAGAAAGGTAATCGTTGGACGGTTCCGGTGTCCGAGCAGGAAATCCTAGAAGCCAAAAAAGGTGCACTCCGGCTTTTGCTGACTCCATCCAGATTTGTTCCCGAATCCTGGTATCCACCTAAAGGCGCACGTGTACTGGCTCTTGCCAGTGGAGGCGGACAACAAGTGCCGATGCTCGCTGCGGCTGGATATGATGTGGTCTCTTTTGATAACTCAGAGCGCCAGCTGGATGCTGATTTCAAAACTGCGAATTCCTTTGGATTACATGTTTCATGCATAAAAGGTGATATGAATGACTTGTCTTGTTTTGACAAAAACTCTTTTGATGCAGTTTTCAATCCATGCTCCACCGGTTTTGTTCCCGACGTTGCAAATGTTTACCATCAGGTTGGTCAAGTGTTGAAACCCGGTGGGTTATTCATGACTGGTTTTGCCAATCCGGTGATCTACCTATTCGATATTTTCCTTGCTGAGAAGGGTGAATTCAAACTCAAATACTCACAACCTTATAGTGATTTGGATTCCTTGGATGAGGTGGAGTTAAAGCATTTCATGGATGCAAATGAGCCGCTGGTTTTCGGTCATAGCTTGGCTGCACATTTCAAAGGGCAGATTGATGCAGGGTTGGGGCTGGTTGACATGTTTGAGGATTATTGGGGTGAGCAAAATCCATTGGATAAGTACCTCCCCGGTTTCATTGCCACCGTTTCTCGCAAGCTGGATAAGGATTCCGTCCTATCTTTGTAATAGATTCGATTTTGTAAATGGAGCAACATCCATCCTTTGATACTGAATGTGGCCAAGATGTAATCAGGGCAGGAATGTTTTTGTCAGAGGGCAAGGTTGTTGCCATCCCAACCGAGACCGTATACGGTTTGGCTTGCAACGCATTTGATGAGTTCGCTGTAGCGGAGGTGTTCCGTCTAAAGAATCGGCCATCCTTTGACCCATTGATTGTACATGTGCCATCCATCGAGGCCGCGTCCAAACTAGTGACCACCATACCGGAAAAGGCCCGCCTTCTGATGGAGTCTTTTTGGCCCGGACCACTAACCCTTTTACTACCAAAAGCCGATTCGATCCCAGATCTGGTCACATCGGGATTACCAACAGTAGGTTTGAGAATGCCTGCACATCCATTAGCATTGGATTTGTTATCCAGGCTTCCATTTCCTTTGGCTGCACCAAGTGCAAACCCCTTTGGATACATCAGCCCTACAAGTGCAGAGCATGTGCTTTCACATTTTAATGGACTGATCCCATACGTTTTGGATGGAGGCCCGTGCGAAGTAGGGGTGGAGTCAACTATCCTTGGATTTGAAAACGGCGCGCCCGTAGTCTATCGATTAGGTGGCATACCTGTAGAAGCCATCACAGAGGTGATTGGACCTGTCGACATCAACACCACAGTCGGGTCAAAGCCTTCGGCTCCGGGAATGCTCAAAAGCCATTACGCGCCGTCAATTCCATTGTTTATTGGAAATGCAAGTGAATATGTAGGTCTTTTGAGAGATGGGCGGGGAGCTAACATAGTGCTTCAGCAGTGTCCTAATGTGGACGGCTTCGACACTTTTATTCTTTCAGAAGAAGGGGATCCATCCGATGCTGCAAGGAATCTTTTCAAGGTGATGCGACAAATTGATGATGGCGGCTACAACATGGTGGTTGCAGAGAGGTTCCCGGAATACGGGTTGTTTCGTGCGATCAATGACCGATTGGGCAGGGCCTCAGCAAAAGAT
>JBEAXM010000293.1:0-7263 GCA_041159805.1 Bacteroidota bacterium | reverse complement strand
GTTATGGAGTATCTGAAGTTGGTGTTGAATCGGCCGTGGCTGTTCCGTTCCATCCTCGCCATCACCTTCACGAACAAGGCAACGGCAGAAATGAAGGAGCGGATCATAGAAGCCCTTTCCGGATTAGCCAATGAAACAGATGCCAGATTATTGGAAAGCGTCCGAAAAGCCACTGGTTTGTCCGATCCTGTCATTGCAGAAAGGGCACAACATACTTTGGCAATGATCCTGCATGATTACTCCGGGTTTTCCGTGAGCACAATAGACAGCTTTTTCGCGAAACTGGTTCGCTCGATGTCGAGGGAGTTGCAACTCACTTTTGGATACAATCTGGAACTGGACACCACAGCAGTGATTGATGAAATCACGAAACGATTGTTCGACGATATATCCAAAGACCGGCAATTACGCGAATGGCTGATGGCCTATGTGATGGACAAGATCGAATCGGAAAAACCATGGACCATCGATGATGAGGTGCACAATATTTCCAGAACCCTGTTTACGGAAGAGTTCCGAACCATATTCCCCGACGGAGACATTAAGCCGATACCAAGCTTCATCGATGCGCTGAAGGCCATCATCAACAGCTTTAACAATCAACTGCGACATATTGGAAGTGAGTTTGTAGCCATACTGGATCGGGAAGGTCTGGTACCAACGGATTTCTTTCACAACGGGTCAGGCTATATTACGCTATTCTCCCGCATTGCTGAGAAAGGGTATTACGAAAACATGGGGTTTGGTTCACGGTACATACAGCTAATGAATGATCCCACCAAGTGGCCCAACGGTAAATCGACCCACAAGGTGCGCATCAAGTCGCTGGCCGAAGATGAACTGATACCACTGGCACAGCAACTGAAATCCTATTTCGACACCAACTTCAAACAATTCATATCGGCCAAATCGGTAATGGATTTCGCATTCATGTCGGGGATCATTGGAGCCCTCGACGATAAGCTGCGTGACTTCCGAGCTGAGGAGAACATGGTGATGCTGAGTGACCACAACCTGTTACTTCGGCGATCCATGGAGAACAACGATGCTGAATTCATATATGAGAAAACGGGCAACCGGTATTCGCACTTCATGCTCGATGAGTTCCAAGACACTTCGGGATTCCAATGGAACAACCTCTTCCCTTTGATTCAAAATGCATTGTCACAGGGCCAATACACCTTGATTGTGGGTGACCCGAAACAATCCATCTACCGATGGCGCGGCAGCAACATGGAGTTGATTCGAAAAAATGTCCTCGACGATTTGTCGGCCTACAGGCAATTCACCCGATTGGAAAAGCTGTCAACCAATTACCGAAGCTTACAACGCATCATTGCCTTCAACAACCGTTTTTTTGTAAACGCACCCACGCTCTTCTTCCCGCAAGGAGCACAACTCTCAAACGGCCATCCGTATGAGCAACCAACCGATGTGGAGCAGGCCTCGCACCATGGAAATGATGGTCAAGGATTCATCCGTTTCAAGTTCATGAGGGCCGGTAATGAGGAGGAGCAAGATTCCGAATCGGAAAACGAAAACGGAAGCGAAGAGGAAGACTTGGGATGGATGGAGCAATCAGACCAGGAAACATTGAGTACCATCCGTGATTTGCTGCAAAAAGGATTCCGCTTTTGCGACATCGCCATCCTTGTGCGCAACAACAGCCATGCGCAGCGAATAGCGGGATACCTGGTATTTAACGGCATCAACCAAATCACTTCAGCCGAGTCGATGCAATTGAACCGTTCGGAGCGGATCAATATGCTCATCAACCTGTTTCGCATATTGGTAAATCCCGACGATAAGATCGCCCTGGCACAGGTGCTTCTCAATAATCCGTTCGGGGATCCAAATCAAACCGACAACCAAAAGCTATCTGTTCGGTTGGGAAACCGCTTGTCGGCGTTGCCGAAAATGTTTCTTGACGAAATGCCCAAGCTGAAAAGGCTGCCCTTGTTCGAAGCATTTGAACGCATTGCAACCATTTTCCGGATGCATGAACACCCGGACGCCTATTTGCAACGCTTCGCAGATGTCATATTGGAATTCACCTCGAAGCAACCTGTCGGCATTTCCGATTTCCTGGAGTGGTGGGAGGAGAACCAATTCCGTGAGAGCTGTTCGGTGATCACCCCATCGGGATTGAATTCCATCCGAATCATGACCATCCACAAGTCGAAAGGACTTCAGTTCCCGGTGGTGATCATGCCCTACACCAGTTGGAAAGCTGAATCGGATCATAAGTCAAGCATATGGGTGCACTCCGACCAAGAGCCATTTGATTGCAAGCCGGCTCATATCGTCAAAGTCAAAAAAACTTTGTCAAGCTCCTTTTTCGAGCCGGATTATACAAGAGAGATCATGACCAGCCGGCTCGACAACATGAACCTTTTGTATGTTGCCTTCACAAGGGCCGAAGAACAGCTTTATGTTTTCTGCAAAAACTTCAAATCGAAAACAGATCCCAAGTGGTCTTCCGAAACCGCCAAGATCATTTATAAAGTGCTGAAGCATGATGCGGATTGGTCATCCATACTCACCGCTAACGAAGAAATGCTGTTCGAGTGGGGTGACGCAACCGGACCGATCAAGAACCAAAAGGATCCTGGCGTGGTTCCCGAACCACTTCGGGAATGGATTTCGGAGCCATGGCAAGAGCGGATAAGGATGCTGATTAACAAGGATCGCATTGCTTCGAGCGATAAACAGCGACCCGACCCTACGTACGGCATCCACTTCCACGCATTGGCCGCATCAGCTGATGGAACAAGCGACGCAGATACATTGGTGCAAACATATTGCAAACAACATCCGATGGAGGATGCGCATCGTACGCGATTGCTCAAAGACATACAACTGTTTCTGACCACGGCAACTCAGTATGGATGGTTCGACCTTACAGCGGAAACCTGCAACGAAACGGAACTGATGTTACCCGACGGAAAGGTCATGCGACCTGACCGATTGGTTTTGAAAGGAACCAAGGCCATTGTGGTGGATTACAAGACAGGTGACGAAGACCCAAGTCACGAGAAGCAGGTTAAGGCGTATGGCGATGTGCTGAAGCAGATGGGGTATTCGGAAACGCAACTGTTCCTGTTTTACCCCATGCTCGAAAAAACGAAAGCGGTTGCTTAAGCGCTGATGCGCTTTGATCCCTGATCCTTTTTGCTTTTCCTCCTCGAAGAAGAATATCGACGTGTGGGATTGTCGGCAATCAGACAAGTAATTGTGATGTTGCCGTAAATATCGGTGGAGCGAACAAATGTAAAGTCGCAACGGCTATTGTATGTACCGCATTCAAAAGCGATTTTCGGAAAGAAGAGCGGAGCACCCGTGTTAACCGGTGAATTCAGATAGTTAATCACCTTTACCAAGTAGGGCTTCAGACGATCATAGTCCGATTGCCTCAATTGGTTCACCTCAAAAAGGGTATCGCAGCTACCCGTAATACGCGCCAACGCATCAAATGTGATGATCTGGCTTTTTGAGTTTGCATTTTCGTTTTTAACGATATACATGACTGAAATTTGAACTTGATGAGCGACTTATTTACGCAATCCTATTTGCAAAGGTTTCATACATAGACAATTATCCACAAACCGAGAGGGCGTACCCAATATTTGGTACCTTTGTAGGCGTTAAAATCACTCCTATGGCAAACGGCAATTACATTGTTCCTCAAGCAGTTAACGAACCTATTTTAAACTATGCTCCCGGCTCATCCGAAAGAGCTACGCTCCAAAAGGCATTGGCTGAAGCGCGTGCACAGGTCAAGGATGTTCCCATGTACATCAACGGCGAAGAGGTCCGAACCGGAAAAACCAAGACGATGTCGCCACCTCATGACCATGCCCATGTGTTGGGTCATTATCATGAAGGCGATGCATCCCACGTTCGCATGGCCATTGATGCAGCATTACAAGCCAAAGAACAATGGGCCAACTTGGATTGGGAACACCGTGCTTCCATTTTTCTCAAAGCGGCTGAACTATTGGCAGGTCCATACCGTGCCACCATCAACGCAGCAACCATGCTGGCACAATCGAAGAACGCTTTTCAAGCAGAGATTGATGCTGCATGTGAAATGATCGACTTCCTACGTTTCAACGTACAGTATATGCAGGAGATCTATCGTCAGCAACCAATATCATCCAAAGGTGTTTGGAATCGTGTTGAGCAACGACCCTTGGAAGGATTTGTATTTGCATTGACGCCTTTCAACTTCACCGCCATTTCAGGCAACCTACCCACCTCCGCTGCCATGATGGGGAACACCGTGGTTTGGAAGCCAGCCAACTCGCAGATTTATTCAGCAAGCGTATTGATGGAGGTGTTCATGAAAGCCGGTTTGCCCAAAGGTGTCATCAATCTTGTTTATGTTTCGGGGCCCGTTGCCGGGGATGTCATATTCAAGCACCCTGATTTTGCCGGCATCCATTTCACAGGATCCACAGAAGTGTTCCGTAACGTCTGGAAGGAAATCGGGAACAATATCGCCACATTCAAATCATACCCACGCATCGTCGGGGAAACCGGAGGTAAGGACTTTATCGTTGCACATCCCTCGGCTGATGAGGATGCGTTGGTTACCGCACTGAGCCGGGGTGCATTCGAGTTCCAAGGCCAAAAATGTAGCGCGGCATCAAGGGCCTATATCCCACAAAGCATGTGGCCCTCAGTGAAAGGGAAGCTGCTTCATGATTTGAAATCGATGAAGATGGGGCCCACTGAGGATTTTGGCAACTTCATCAATGCAGTGATTGATGAAAAGGCCTTCGATAAAATCTCTTCATACATCACCAACGCATCTAAAAACCCCGACGTGGAGATTATTGCGGGTGGTAAGTTCGACAAGTCGAAAGGGTATTTCATCGAGCCAACGGTAATCGTTTCCAAAAAGCCCGATTATATCACCATGTGTGAAGAGATATTCGGACCGGTCTTGACCATCTACGTATATGAGGATGCCAAATACGATGAGACCTTGGAGTTGGTTGACAAGACCGGCATCTATGCGTTGACGGGGGCCATCATTTGCCAGGACCGCTATGCAATCGATCATACCATGAAGAAACTGGTGAATGCTGCAGGTAACTTCTACATAAATGATAAATGCACTGGAGCGGTGGTCGGACAACAGCCCTTCGGAGGTGCCAGGGGTTCCGGAACCAACGACAAGGCAGGTGCCATGATCAACTTGCTGCGCTGGGTATCGCCTCGCACCATCAAGGAAACATTTGTGCCTCCGGTGGATTACAGGTATCCGTTTTTAGATTGAACCTGGTTAGAGGGGAATACCGGTTAAATGGATGCGACGGATTTAATTGGGTTTGTCCTCCTGGACTGATTTAATCCAAGCAAATTGCCTGCATGAGCACGATCCGGGTTCCCCGCTTCTGTATCCAATCCCCTACCCTGCTCGCTTTTCAACAACGCCCATTTTATAAATCCGGATAAGAATCCGGAAAAAGCAACGTTAATTGATTTACTTTGGTGTTATGAAAAAGCTTTTGGATCGGATTCCCAAGTGGATGCGTAACCGGTATATCCTTACCGGGATTGTCTTCATTGTTTGGATGACCTTTTTCGATAATAACAATTTCATATCGAGGTACAGCTATCGTCAGGAGCTAAAAAAGCTGGAGCAGGACAAGGCCTACTACATTCAAGAGATCGAGCGGAATGCGCAACAGACCGCACAGCTGAAAAGCGACCCTGCCATGTTGGAGAAGTATGCCCGCGAAAAGTACCTGATGAAGAAAGAGAACGAAGACATCTTCGTAATCGTGCAAGAATAGTTTTTCAGCTTCCCTGGTATTCGCCGAACACCGAACGGAACGCATCTGCAATCTCACCCAACGTAGCGTATTGTTCAACCGCATGGAGGATGTGTGGCATCAGGTTGCCATTGCCGCGTGCAACCTCAACCAAATTGGCCAAGGCGGATTGTACCGCTGCCTGATCGCGACCGGCTTTAAGAGCCATGAGCTTCTCCACTTGCACCGTACGAATAGAATCATCCACGGTGAATAGTTTGTCAAAAGGCGGCTCCTCCCGGGTGAACTTATTCATACCGACTATGACCTTCTCCCCTCTTTCGATGGCTTGCTGATATTTGTAAGCCGACTCGGCGATTTCTCGCTGGATGAATCCTGCTTCAATCGCCTTCACAGCTCCTCCCATCTCATCAATCTTGTGGATGTACTCCCAAGCCAATCGCTCGACTTCGTCGGTTAGTGACTCAACAAAATGAGATCCACCCAGCGGATCCACCGTCATGGCCACTCCGCTTTCGTGTGCAACAATCTGCTGCGTGCGCAAGGCGATGGTGGCCGCCTCTTCGGTGGGAAGCGACAGCGCCTCATCGTAGCCGTTGGTATGCAATGATTGGGTTCCACCCATAACGGCAGCCAACGCCTGTATGGTCACACGCGTGATGTTGTTCATGGGTTGTTGGGCGGTCAAGGTGCTGCCACCTGTTTGTGTATGGAATCGCAACATCATCGCGCGCGGATCGGTAGCACCGAGATCCTTGGTGATCTTGGCCCACATACGACGTGCGGCACGGAATTTTGCCACCTCCTCGAACAGGTTGTTATGCGCATTGAAGAAAAATGAAATGCGTTTGGCAAAAACATTGATGTCAAGTTTTTTATCGATAGCCGCTTGCAAGTAGGCCTTGCCGTCTGCCAATGTGAATGCCAGTTCCTGCACGGCAGTGGCGCCTGCTTCACGGATGTGGTAACCGGAAACGGAGATTGTGTTCCACTTGGGCACCTCCTTCGAGCAGTATTCGAAAATGTCGGTGATGATCCGCATGGAGGGTGCTGGCGGATAGATGTAGGTTCCCCGGGCGGCGTATTCCTTGAGGATGTCGTTTTGAATGGTACCAGAGATCTTGTCCAAGGATGCGCCTTGCTTTTTTGCAAGAGCGATGTACATGCACAACAGCGTGGAAGCTGTAGCATTGATTGTCATGGAAGTGGTGATCTGCTCCAATGAGATGCCATCGAAGAGCACTTCCATGTCGCGCAGTGAATCAATGGCAACACCGGCCTTGCCCACCTCACCCTCCGAGAGCGCGTGGTCGGAATCGTAGCCAATCTGCGTAGGAAGATCAAACGCAACACTCAGTCCGGTGGTGCCTTGTGAAAGGAGGTAACGGTAGCGGCGATTGGATTCCTCGGCGGTGCTGAACCCCGCGTATTGGCGCATGGTCCACAATTTGGAGCGGTACATGTCGTGCTGCACACCACG
>JBEAXM010000171.1:0-4167 GCA_041159805.1 Bacteroidota bacterium | reverse complement strand
CAATTGGCACCTTTTCCGCTATTACGGTTTGCATATGTTCCTCGATGGAGGGATACAGCAACGGAATATTAACGGCAAAAGGTTTTGAAGTGGCGGCTTTGCACTTTTGAATATGCTCCCGAAGCACTTCAGGATACATGGAGCCCGATCCGATGATTCCCAAACCGCCGGCGTTGCTAACGGCGGCCGCCAGTTGCCATCCGCTGCACCAGATCATTCCTGCCTGGATGATCGGATATTGAATGCCAAACAGTTCGCTGACTCGGTTTTTCATGGGTTGAGTTACCATAAGTGAAATTGTAAATAAAAGCTCTTCGGATGGAACGCACTATCGTATTGCAAAGATGTGAAATTGAAGCCAATTGATTGATTTTTTTATTCCAACAAATGCCATCTCTTTCATTTACCTTTGTGAAACATCCCCTATGAAAACGGTAATACCTGTAGCAGGAATCGGCACCAAACTCAGGCCGCATACGCACACACAACCCAAAGCGTTGGTGCCTGTTGCCGGAAAGCCCATCCTGGCCCATATTGTGGATTCATTGATCGAGGCAGGCCAGCGCGATTTTGTTTTCATTGTTGGCTACCTGGGCGACAAAATCGAATCGTTTATCACCGAGCGTTATCCTAACCTTCGCACCTCGTTTGTGGTGCAGGAGCCTCGCGAAGGTACCGGCCATGCATTGTGGCTGGCCCGTGACCACATCTCACCAGATGACCAGATGTTGGTCATCCTTGGAGATACTATTGTAGATTTCGACATGGATGCGGTCATCCGTTCTGGATGCCACGGCATCGGTGTAAAGAAAGTGGAGGATCCTCGCAGCTTCGGTGTTGCGGAAATTAATGACGAGGGCTGGGTCGTTCGTTTGCACGAGAAGCCCAAAATCCCCAAATCCAACATGGCCTTGGTCGGTGTTTACTACTTCAATAAAGCGTCAGACATCCTGGGCACCTTGGATGATATCATTACTTCAGAGGATAAAATTCGAGATGAATACAATTTAACAGACGCGCTTTCGCAGATGGTTCAGCGCGGTGCCAAGGTGCGTGCATTTCAAGTAGGGAACTGGTACGACTGTGGAAACAAGACCAGCTTGTTGGAGACCAACGCCGTATTGTTGAAACGGGTGGTCAGCATCCAGCCGGGTTATGCCTTCAACAACACCATCATCATCCCTCCGGTAAGTATCGCACCCGGTTGCGACATCTCCAACTCCATCATCGGTCCGGATGTTTCAATCGGTGAGCGTACCATTATCAAGTCCTCCATCATCAGCGATTCCATCATTGGCTCCTTCTCACAATTGGAGACTGCGGTGTTGAACCACTCCGTTGTAGGAAGCGACTCCTACCTGAAGGGACTCAGTCAAAGTTTGAATATCGGCGATAGTACCGAAATAGATTTCAGTTAATCATGACAAACACTACCGAAACCACAATGAAACGCGATTCCGTTGTATTCTCCCTCATCCGAAAGGAGCACAAAAGGCAGCGCCATGGAATTGAATTGATCGCTTCCGAGAATTTTGTGAGCGACCAGGTCATGGAGGCCCTGGGATCTTGTTTAACCAACAAATATGCAGAGGGTCTTCCTGGAAAGCGATACTATGGCGGATGCGAGATTGTGGATCAGATCGAGCAGTTGGCCATTGACCGGGCAAAGGTGTTATTCAATGCCGCTTGGGCAAACGTGCAACCTCACTCCGGTGCACAGGCAAATGCCGCCGTCATGCTGGCAGTCCTTCAGCCCGGTGATAAAATCATGGGTTTCGATTTGGCACATGGAGGTCACCTCACTCACGGCTCGCCAGTGAACTTCTCCGGCAAGTACTACAAAACCTGTTTTTACGGAGTCGAGGAGTCGACAGGCACCATTGATTACGATAAGTTGGAGGCAAAGGCATTATTGGAGCAACCCAAATTGCTCATTTGCGGTGCGTCTGCCTATTCGCGTGATTGGGACTATGCCAGATTGCGTTCAATAGCCGACAAGATCGGTGCGTTGTTGCTAGCCGATATATCTCATCCCTCCGGTTTGATTGCCCGCGGACTCCTCAACGACCCGCTTCCTCATTGCCATATTGTGACTACAACCACACACAAGACGCTTCGTGGTCCACGTGGTGGAATGATCATGATGGGACAGGACTTTCAAAACCCATGGGGATTGAAAACACCTAAGGGTGAAGTAAAAATGATGTCGTCTCTTTTAGATGCCGCTGTATTTCCCGGTACGCAAGGCGGTCCTTTGGAGCATTGCATTGCCGCCAAAGCGGTTGCATATGAGGAGGCGCTGAGCGACGCCTATTTTGAATATTGCCTCCAGGTTGTGCGTAATGCAAAGTGTATGGCAGAAGCGTTTGTCAGAAAAGGATACAAGATCATTTCTGGTGGCACCGACAACCACTTGATGCTGATAGACCTCAGATCCAAATCCATCACGGGCAAGGATGCTGAAAACGCGTTGGTGGAGTCGGGAATTACAGTTAACAAGAACATGGTTCCGTTCGATGACAAATCCCCTTTTGTGACCTCTGGTATTCGTGTTGGCACTGCAGCGGTTACAACGCGCGGCATGAAAGAGCGGGAAATGTTGTTGATAGTGGAGCTCATTGATCGAGTAATCACTGATCCGAACAATTCCGAGGTTATCGAAAGCGTTCGTAATGAAGTAGAGTCTCTCACATCCGCTTTCCCATTGTTTGCCAGTTGACCTTTTCATGATGCAAAAAATGATTAACAAGCTCTGTAAATCCTTCATCTTGATTTGCTCGTTGGGCATTGTCAATGCCTACGGACAAATTGGAGGGGATAACACATATGAGTTTTTGAATCTGGTTCCATCGGCCCGTATTTCGGCACTTGGTGGAAAGATGGTGCCTGTGCGCGACAATGACCTGAATCTGATATTTGGTAATCCGGCGCTTTTGAATAGCTCCATGGACAAGCAGTTTTCGTTCAGTCACGTGAATTATTATGCCGACATAGATTTTGGTCATGTTGGATATGCCAAGTCCATTGGAAATGGGCAGACGCTGGCAGCGGGGATGCACTACATCGGATACGGTGATTTTGTGGAACGCGACTTCACTGGAGTTGAAACAGGTGCCTTTAATGCATCCGAATACTCATTCAATTTGTCCTATGCACGTGATTTGCGCGATTCAACACTGAGCATAGGGGCCACTTTGAAAACCATCTATTCATCACTTGCCGAATACAATTCCTTTGGCATGGCAGCTGACATTGGGGTCAATTATTTTGCCGCGAAGCCGCTGATGGATTTCAGTCTTGTTTTACGCAATGCCGGATCACAGTTCAAGGGTTATCGTCAAGGAGAGTTGGAGCCGCTGCCATTCGAGATACAGCTTGGGGTTTCCAAGAAACTTGCCAAGGCGCCATTTCGATTCTCTTTGGTGTTGCACCACTTGGAGAAGTTCGACATCACCTACAAGGATCCATCCAAGGAGGGGCAGATTGATCCGCTTACAGGCGAGCCCATCGAATATAAAATCACAACGGCCGACAAGCTATTGCGGCATGTGGTGTTCGGAACGGAATTGCTGCTGTCAAAAAACTTCCATATCCGTGCAGGATATAATTTTCAGAGGAGGAAGGAACTGGGGGTTGAATCGCGACTTTCCACGATTGGGCTCAGTTGGGGATTCGGATTTCGAATATCCAAGTTCCATTTGAGTTACGGCCGTGCAGCATATCATTTGGCTGGACCATCGAATCATTTCACCATGGCCGTGAATATGAGGGAGCTTTTTTCAAAGAAACGACCATGATGGCTCGTTGGTGCAAATGGTTAACTTTGTGCCATGCCCATTGATAATCCTGTCATTGCCATCGATGGATTCTCCTCCTGTGGGAAGTCGACTGTAGCCAAGGCCCTTGCTAAGAAGCTCGGTTTACGGTACATCGACTCGGGAGCCATGTATCGTGCAGTCACTTTGTATTTCTTACGAAACGCCATACCAATCCACGCTGGACAATTGAGCTTGGAAACCTTGAGCCAGGTGCTCGACCGCATTCATTTGGATTTCCATTTATCCAGCGATACCGGTGCTTCTGAGATATGGTTGAACGGAGAGAATGTGGAGCAGGAGATCCGTGGGATGGAGGTTTCATCCAACGTGAGTTTTGTAAGTGCAGTAC
>JBEAXM010000073.1:0-28094 GCA_041159805.1 Bacteroidota bacterium | reverse complement strand
GCATAAAGATGAATATGGGTGTCGGTTAGTTTCAAATAGATGTTATATGAGCTCCAAATTTACAACCAATATTGGATTTAGGAGTGTTACGATAATGATAATGGATCCGAAAGGATTAACTTAACAGAGCTCTCAAAAATGAAAAATCCCGACTTTCGTCGGGATGCTTTTTATCATACTGGCGGACCCGAAGGGATTAGCTTCGCTGAACCCTTCGGTCGGTATTGCAATAAAAAGTCCCCAGCTTCGCTATGTTTTCATTTCGGATGCCTTTTGCAAGCAAGCTTTCAACGGCATCCTACAATGAAAAATCCCGACTTGCGTCGGGATGCTTTTTATCATACTGGCGGACCCGAAGGGATTCGAACCCCCAACCAACAGAACCGGAATCTGTCATTCTATCCAGTTGAACTACGGGTCCTTTTGTTAATTGCAAATTTAATCTTTTCCTAACTAAAAAACTAAAGCGAACTCATTGATTCATAAAAGCAAATGGTATTAATATGATCGTCAAAGCGTTCGAAGGGCTAATAAAATTGGATAATCACCTCAACAACACCAGCGTTCCTGTACGAGAAACAAGGTTGGAATCGTAATCCTTGAATTGAATGTTCCATGAATAACCTCCTATGGGTTCATTGCTACCATTTTTGAAATCCACGCCGTCCCATCCTCTTCTTGGATTGTCTGTTGAAAAAACCAATTGCCCCCAACGATTGTACACGCTCAACATATAACCATCCAGTTCAATACCCATGGTGATCGGCATAAACACATCATTGATCCCATCGCCATTGGGAGAAAAGGAATTGGGGACGTAAAAGGTCAGCATGGGCAAAACGGTTAGCGACTGGCTCGATGTATCCGTACAACCAAGATTGGATGTGGCAATCAAGGATACCACATATGTGCCGGTGTCGGCATAGGTGAATGTTGGATTTTCGATTGTTGAAAATGTATTTGCCATATCGCCGAAACTCCACAACCATTGATCTGAGCCCGTAGACAAATTCAAGAACCGCACATCAGGATTTTCATAATCTGGTTTAGACGGATTATAAGTGAAATCGGATTCGGGAGCAGCCCATGCATCAATCTGTAAGGGTGAAGCCACTGTTGAAGAACAACCATCGGTATCGGTAACCGTCAACGTAACTGAAAAGTCCCCACCTTGGAAGCAATGCGTAGGATTTTGAATTTGGGAAAAGCTGCCGTCTCCAAAATCCCAAAGCCAACTTGCTATTGCCGTAGGTGGGGGCACTGCAGTGAAATCTAGGAAGTCGACACAAAGCGGCTCACATCCCTCAAAAACATCAGCATTGATTTCAACTGACAATTCAGGGGAGATAGAAAAAGAAGTTGAAGCCATAGCCGTGCATCCATTTTGATCAGTGACTTCAACTACATAAGAAGTCGCCGATAATGGGATAAACGTCTGACTGGCTCCCTGTAATCCACCCGGATTCCATTCATACGAATAGCCAGGTGTTCCACCAGCCGCAACAGCACTTAATGTTAATTGTCCGCCGTTGCATACCACCACAGGACTTGAGGACGCACTCAAATTGAGTGTCGGAGGCTCTGTGATGGTTGCGGATGCGCTTACCGGACATCCACTGAATGGTGTGACCGTTACATTGTAAGTCCCCGGCGGGAGATTGTTGATAGATGCACCCGTACCAATGGAGGGTGACCATGAGTAAACATAAGGCCCAGCTCCATTTGTAACCACATCAACAGAGCCATCGTCAGCATCATTACAACTTACTTGCACTGTATTAAGAAAAACACTTTCTATGGTTACAGGAATGGTAACGGAAACGGGCTCGGAGCATGAGTTGCTGGCAATCAAAGTCACATTATAGGTACCGGGAGCAGCATAAGTATGCGTTGGGTTTTGAAGCACGGAGGTGTTTGAAGATCCGGATGCAGGTTCGCCAAAATCCCACAGATAATCAGTAGCGCACACTCCGGTGAGATCGGTGAATGAAACGGTATTTTGTGTGGAACAAGCATAAGAGAAATTAGCGCTCATCCGAGGTGCATCGCCTATGAATATATCATCCACTGCCATACCGTCAAAAGCATTACACGATGTTCCTGAACCAAACAGAAAACGAAAACGAACGGATGGTTGGCGAGCCAAATTCGAAAGGCAGTGGGTGGCCGTAACCCATCCGTTACTACCGAACCCGCCAGCGCATGAACCCGAGGTGGCTCCTACCCTCCCCGACCATCCATGCCTCACAGAAATGGTATTCAGCCAAGTTATATTTCCGTAGTTGTACCAGTTCTGATTCAAACAATCAACCGGATCGTTAACAGAACCAACATTGGTCCATGTGGTTCCGTTCAATGTATATTGTAGCACCATGCCATCCCATTGCCTTTCGCATTCCCAGAATATCTTGAAGCTGATCCATGGAAAGTCCAACGACGAAAAGTCGAAACAAGGACTTAACAGATAGCATTGAGCAGATGATAAGTATCCCGATCCGGTAAGTCCTCCCAAACACCAGGCATTTACTCCGCCTCCCGCTGAGTTGATGAAGGGGTGTGATGGAGCACCCCATGCCCAGTTATCTACACCGGATACCGCACCTGATGTCCATGCAGGACCTCCTTCGAATCCTTCGCTGTAAGGAAATGATGAAATCACATTGGCACATTGAGCCATGGCCCGATTTGAAAACGACAGATGAAGTGAAAACAAAACCAACAACCAGGCAATAACCGAGCGAAAGTTTACAGGAACTTTTGAAAAGGGTTCATGCCCACACGCGCCTATTTTGGAAAACATGATACGGCAGCGCTACCTAAATTGAATTTTCATAAAACAGATCATGTGCTTTTCGTGCAACATTATCCAAATTCATGTCCATCATGCATTTGAAATGCCCCTTGGGACATTTATCATAGCCAATCTTGGAGCAAGGCCTGCATTTTAAACCTTCGACTTCGAATATATAACTGGCCCCTACTCCATCAGGCACAAACGGAGTCATTCCAAAGTCTGGAACCGTGTTACCCCAAAGTGAAATGATTTTTTTACGAAAGGCCGAGGCAATATGCATCAATCCGGTGTCGTGGGTGATCACCACCCGGGCGTCGTGAACCAAGGATGCCGATTGATTCAAATTGTATTTTCCACATAAATTGATGACATTGGACTCGTTGCCCTGGACAATCACCTCTCCACTCAAGTAATCGTCATTTCCGCCCAAAAGCAGAACAGGCAAATTCAGTTTGGCAGCCAATTCCTTCAAACGTAGCGATGGCATTCGCTTCGTGGCATGTTGGGCCCCTATTACCATTGCAACATAACCATTACGATGCGATTCAGGCAATGCATTCAAATCAATCCGGTCTTTTTCCGGAATGAAGTAATCAAGACCTTCACCATCATATCTTACACCAAACGATTCCACGGTTTTGAAATAACGGTCTACGATGTGCATATCAGGCATTCGGTTCCATTTCAAATTCACCAAAAGCCATTTTTCAATGTTCAACTTTGGGAATGCCGAACCTGAAACACCCAAACCCATCAGAACACGTTTACTACGAAGGTTATGATGCAGATCGACAATAAAATCGAATTTTTCGTTTTTAAGTTTACGAATGGTTTGCTGCAGGTCATCATCCAAAACATGCACCTTGCTAACGTAAGGGTTTGAAGCGATTATTCCCTCAAACGCGGGCTTGGTCAAGAAGTGCAATTCGCAACCAACCAACTGCCTGGCCATACATCGTACAACAGGTGTGGTTAACACGATATCTCCAATGGAGCTGAACCTTATGACCAGTATTTTTTTCAATGACCTTTTGTGCTTCACAAAGGTATGCTTTTACCGCAATGGTAAAAACCACCCAAATCCACGGAAATATTGATTAAAATTGCAATTGATTGCATCTGACTCATGAAAAAGACCCTGTTCGCCATAGGTTCAATATTAGGATTCTGGCTGATTTTGTCGACTTTCTCCCCATCGTCAGTGCGTGTTACACGAACCCAGGAAATATATGCCCCTGCAGACTCGGTTTTCAATCAGTTCAACACCATTAAAAACTGGAAAAACTGGTCGTATTGGGAACGCGCCGACTCAGGAATGGTTTCCAATTACAAGGGACCTGATTCAGGTGTTGGAGCCGTTCATCAATGGCAAAGCGAGGAGATGGGCAATGGGTCGATTACGATCATCGAGAGCACCAGGCCTACATCAATCAAATACGAACTGGTGTTGGAAGGCATGAGTCCATCTATCGGATCTGTCTCGTTAATGGGTAGAGGTAACGACCTGGTGGTAACCATGGAACTGCAAATGGCTCTCCCTTTCATGTTCCGACCATTTGGATTACTGGCAGACCGAATCATAGGTCCTGATTTCGAAGACTCTCTTAAGGGATTGAAAAAAATCTGCGACACCAATCAACCTTGAAACAAGAAACCAATTCAGCATCATGAAAATTAAAATACTGTTTTATTTGATCATCCTCCAATTTTCAGCGTTCAACTATTGCATGGGTCAAGGACCATCACACAGTCGTGTTCGCATTTATAGCAGTACTACCGGATTACAACGGCTTGCCCAGATGGGCATTGAAACTGACCATGGCGATATCCGAAAAAATGTATGGTTAGTGACCGATTTGGATTCCGCTGAGATACGGAAAGTAAAAGAGGCCGGCTTCAATTACGAGATATTGATTGCTGATGTCAAAAAACATTATCAAGAGCAAAACCTACATCCGCATGAACACCAAAGGACTGGAATGGCCCCCAATGGTTGCTCAAATGCAGGTGCCCCTGTTTATAATGTGCCAGCCAACTTTTCACTGGGTTCGTACGCAGGTTATTTCACCTACCAGGAAATGCTTGACAACCTGGATCAAATGGCATCGTTATATCCAAACCTCATTACTGTCAAAGCACCGCTTCCAGGAGGAACCACGATTGAAGGTAGGCCTGTTTATATGGTCAAAATATCCGACAATCCGACTGTGGACGAAAATGAACCGGAGATGTTATACACCGCCGTGCATCACGCAAGGGAGCCAGGTGGTATGTCGCAGCTGATATTTTACATGTGGTACCTTTTAGAGAACCACGCTAACAACAGCGAAGTGGCTGCAATCATTGCCAACACGGAGCTTTACTTTATTCCATGTTTGAATCCAGATGGTTATTTGTTCAACGAAGCCACCGACCCTCAAGGGGGAGGACTTTGGCGAAAAAACCGTCGTGACAACCAAGATGGCTCATTCGGTGTCGACTTGAATCGAAACTATGGTTATAACTGGGGTTACGATGACAATGGGTCATCGCCCGATGGATTTACAGAAACCTATCGAGGTACAAACCCGTTCTCAGAACCGGAGACACAACTCATCCGCGATTTTGTAAACAGCAAGGATTTCAAAATCGCTCTGAATTATCACACATTTGGCAACCTACTGATCTATCCATGGGGATATGATTATTCCATTTACACGCCCGACTCGGCTTTGTATGCCGATTACGGCCGCCTGCTGACCACATACAACAGCTACTCGTTTGGTACAGCGGATCAGACTGTAGGTTACATTGTGAACGGCAGCTCGGATGATTGGATGTACGGCGAACAAACCACCAAACCGAAAATATTCGCCATGACACCCGAATGTGGTGATGCCTCCTTCGGCTTCTGGCCTCCGGCAAACGAGATCATACCCCTTTGCCAAAACACAATGTATCAAAACCTGACTGCAGCTCTGCTAACTGGCAAGTATGCTTCTTTGGAATCATTGGGCTCCGAAATCATTTCTTCAGGAGGGGGACACATCCCTTTCCGAGTGAAGCAACTGGGTTTGGATAACACCGGTTCCTACACCATCACGCTAAGTGGATTAACAAACAATATCGTGCAAACCGGTGCTGCCGTAACCATAAATGGTTTAGCTCCCATGCAATCCGTTTTAGATTCCATTTCGTTTGCACTTACGAGCCCAATGGTGAACGGTGACACGATACGTTTTGTACTGTCCATCGACAACGGCTCTTATGTCCGAACTGATACCGTCACCAGGTTTTTCGGATCCCCCACCACACTTTTTGCATCGGATGGAAACAGTACAACCGGATTCAACGGCAACCAATGGGGTGTTTCTAACTCTGTGTTTTATTCTCCAAATGCATCCATCACCGATTCTCCGATTGGGAATTACGGATCAAACCAAACCAAAGCGATTCGTATGTCGAACCAGGTGAATTTGACCAATGCCATCAAAGCCAGGTTGACCTTCTATGCACGTTGGGCATTGGAGGCAAATTATGACTACGTTCAGGTTCAAGCATCAATAGACAATGGAGCAACATGGAGTCCGCTATGTGGGAAATACACGGTGGAGGGAAGTAATTTCCAAATGCCGGGAGAACCATTGTATGAGGGCTTTCAAACATCATGGGTTCAAGAGGAAATATCACTTGACGACTATATCGGATACAACGTACTCATCCGATTCCAATTGGTCAGTGATGGCTTCTTGGAGTATGACGGCTTCTATTTTGATGATTTCACTGTTTCCAAAATACTCCCTGGAACGAATTCCATCAATGAAAACATCTCCATTCAATCACCATTGGTAATGCCTAATCCTGCGTCGGAGTATGTGCTGGTTTCCTTTGAACCCAACAACCAGCCAGGAAGTGTGACTGTTACAGACTTGACAGGTAAGATCGTAAAGGAAATGCCATATGGAGGACAAGAAAGCACCATCCATGTGCAAACATCCTCGTTGGGTGCAGGCGTTTACTCGATACGCCTACTACAAAAGAACGGCTCGAGTAAGCCAGTTAAGCTGGTTGTTTATTGATTGGCTGCTTTGACATCGGATACGGAAACATGTCCGAGCTGATGCCACAAATAAACCAACGACCCCAGGAGCAATAGGGCTCCTGCCTGGTGTATGACTCCCAACCATAGTGGAACCGCGTGCAGCAAGGTGAAAACACCTAGAACAAATTGCAGCACAACAAACACCGAACAAAGCCAAACGGCTGTCATTTGTCCAGGTAGCAGTTTTTCTGCTTGACCACGGTTGTTTTTCCAAGAATACCAAAGCAAAAACAACACGCCGAAAAAGACAACATAAGCCAGGTTTCGGTGTATGAATTGCACCCCCGACATGTTATCAATCAACCCATGCCACCCCATTGTTTCTACGGCATAAGAGACCGAATCGGCCATGAATTTATCGCCCATCAATGGCCATGTATTGTAAATCAGGCCCGCTTTCAAACCCGCAACAAACGCTCCGAAAACGATTTGAACAAATGTTATGGTTAGCACAACTTTGGTGTAACGGTTCAGCTTTGCAATCCAACCAGCGGGCCTCACCTTTTCCGTGTTGATCAGATCCATGGCAAACCACAAGGTGAAGCAGAAAGTGATGAAAGCAGTGCACAGATGAAGCGCCAATCGGAAATGACTGACGCTGGGTTCGTCAATCAATCCGCTTTTAACCATATACCAGCCGAAAAAACCTTGCAATCCGCCAAGTAAAAACAGCAACAGGCATTTCCAAATCAATGTTCGGTCCATTTTGCCACGCACTACAAACCATGCAAATGGAATCACAAAAACCAATCCAATCAAACGACCAAGTAGCCGGTGGATGTACTCCCACCAATAAATCCCTTTGAAATCGGAGAGCTCGAAATGAGCATTCATGTGTTGGTATTGAGGAGTTTGCTTATACAAGTCAAACTCATGTTGCCAATCTGCTTCATTCATGGGCGGAAAAGTCCCAGTAACAACCTCCCACTTGGTGATGGAGAGGCCCGATCCTGTAAGTCGAGTGATACCCCCCACCACTACCATGGTGAAAATCAAAAAACATCCAATAAGTAACCATAATACGATAGAGGAGCGGTCGGATATTGAAAGCATGGGATGGTGTCAGATGGACGATTTACGGTTTGTCACTTGTTGATTCCCCTGAAGCTTCAGGGGACTTGTCACTTACCTTAATACTAATTGTGCTGTTTGTCGGCTTCGCTGTTCGAGTAACACCTCCTTACCATGAGTGAGCGACTCGATAGTTGATGGATAATAATGGCGTATAGTGTAAAGTTGTAGTCCTTCGTTGTATAATATTCGGTATCGGTTTTTCAGTGAGTCCAGCAATTGTGGTACGTTTCGGCTATCATTATCGATACAAACAGAGAAGCTGATGGCGGAGTTTTGCATCAGGTTTATTTTTACACTGGACTGAGCAAACAGCGAAAAAATATCGCTCAAGTGGTCTTCGGCGATGAACGAGAAGTCCTTAGCCGAGATACTAATCAACATCTGGTTATCCTTGAAGATGTATGAAGGTATCAGCGGTTTGGTCTGGTAATCCCTGCCGATCACGGTTCCTGAAAGCAACGGGTCCATGAAAGATTTCACATGAAGTGGAATACCCTTGTTTTCCAAGGGCTTGATTGTTTTTGGATGGATTACCGATGCTCCGAAATAGGCCAATTCGATGGCGTCATTGTAACTCATGGTTTCGAGCTTTTGGGCATCGGGAAAATGCTTTGGGTCTGCGTTCAATACCCCTGGGACATCCTTCCAAATATAAACGGCCTTTGCATCCATACAATATGCCAAGATGGACGCGGTATAGTCAGAGCCCTCACGACCTAAAGTGGTCGTATAATTCTCTGATGTTCCTCCAATGAAACCTTGGGTAATCACACCTATGTGGCCGTTTGAAAACAGCTGACCGATTTGTGCATGCGACCTGCTCTGTGTTTCATCCCACTCCACCTTTCCTTCCCGATATGTATTGTCTGTTCGGACCAGGTCCCGAGCATCCGCGAAAGCGATATTCAAACCCTGTGACTGCAAATATTCGTGAACAATGGTTGTGGAAATCAATTCTCCGGCAGAAACAACCTGATCATACATGAAATCAAATCCACGTGCAGTATCATCCTCCAAACCCCACTCCAATTCCACGAATACGTTGTTAACACGATCAAAGACCGGATTATTCTTATCAGCGAATAACGATTCCATGATTTGCTGATGGAAGCTACGTACACCCTCCAAGTGGCTTTTTGGTAAGCTCAAATCATCTGAAACAAAACGCGCCTTGACCACCTGCTCCAAGGCATTGGTGGTTTTGCCCATGGCCGACACTACAATGACCAGTTGCTCTTTTGAAAAACCACGGATGATATTGCAAACATTCCTAACGGAGTCCGCATCCCTCACCGAGGCACCACCGAATTTGAAGACTATCATCGGGCCAAGTCGATTATTTGTTCACGATTAAGCTTACAGTTGATCCATTCCGAATCAAAGTCGCATGCATATCTCTTGTAGAACCGAATGGCTGGCTCGTTCCAATCCAACACCTGCCAATGCATTTGCTTCGCATCCATGTCCTTTCCATCCTGAATAACCGCCTTGAAAAGTCTGGCCCCTATTCCTTGGCCTCGCATGGATTCGGTAACGACAATATCATCCAGATAAACACCCTTACCCTTCCAAGTGCTGTATTTGATAAAGTAAATAGCCATGCCAACCACCTTACCATCCATTTCTGCAACTAACAACCTGTAAACAGGGGCTTCGCCAAACCCGTCCCTTAGCATATCCTCTTCGGTATTGGTTACCTCCAAAGGTGCCTTTTCATAAAGGGCCAATTCGCGAATCAACCCCAACACTGCTGGAACATCGCCAGGGACTCCTTTTCTTATAATACATTCCATGCCTCAAATTTACCAATAAACAGAGTCGGTAAGTGTGTTGTTATCAATTTGATTATCTGTAGTTTATGATATTAAGTAACCCATCGACATCCGATTGCATTAATTTCGCTGGATGCAGTTATTTCACCGACACCTTGGGGATCAAGGGCCATTTTTGGTGATTCTTCACGGATTATTCGGTTCATCAGACAATTGGCAAACCATCGGCAAAGCATTGTCGGACTTGGGATATCGTGTGGTACTAACCGATCTGCGAAATCACGGACAATCGCCACATGACCCGACATTCGACTTGGATGTTATGTCCGATGATCTTTATGAACTTTTATTATCCCAAAGCATTTCCTCTCCTATAATCATTGGCCACAGCTTAGGAGGAAAAGTGGCGATGCGATTCGCCTGCAAGTTTCCTTCACAATTGAGCGCCCTCATTGTAATGGATATAGCCCCCAAGGCTTATACCATTCGACACAGTGATATCGTTGAAGCATTGATGAAAGTTAGTCAACAACCAATGACTTCAAGAAAACATGTGGAGGAGCAACTTACACCGCTTGTGCCTGATTTCGCGGTACGACAATGGCTGATGAAAAGTCTGTTTTGGAAAGAAAAGGATCGGCTCGATTGGCGATTCAACTTACCTGTGATAGCTCAAAATCTGAATCAGGCCGTTGCCGATTGCAGCTGCGCAAAACAAATAGATACCCCATCCCTTTTTCTGCGAGGAGCCAACTCCGATTATGTTCAAGAGGGGGATATAGGGCACATCCAATCCAACTTTTCAGCAGCCAGGATTGACACCATCCCAAACGCTGGCCATTGGCTACATACTGAAAACCCTGATGGAACGCTTAAATCGATAGTCGCGTTTATTAAAAGCACTGAGTAATCAGTATACGACCAAACGCTGACCCCTTCCATTACCAACTTGAACGAGATACATTCCGGCCTTTACAAGCGAGACATCCAAGCCCAATTCATTCAAGCCAACATGAAGCTGTAATGTTTGCATGTGCACTACCTTTCCGGTCATGTCTCGGATGACGACAGGAACAGCCATGACTTCATTTGACGCAATGCTCAAGGAGAATGTGTTGTTTGTTGGATTAGGAAACAGGTTGAACCCACTTATGGTTGACGATTCAATTACTCCCAAGGATCCACCATTGCCATTGTACATGTGTAAGAACTCCTGAAAATACTGGTTTACGATGTCGTGATCGTGTATGACAAGGGTGTTTTCATCATTCCGCTGAGTGGCCGCTGAACTCCAGTTGTGGGAGCCCGTCAATACGATGGGGTCGCTGTTCAGGTATGTGTGGTCCACCAAAGCGTATTTGTGGTGCATGATACCTGGATTGGCAGCAAAATCGAACAACAGCATGTTCGAGCCGATAGCATTTTGGATGATTTGAAAGGCGGTGCCACTGCCTCCTGAGGAATCATTCATGATTCCAAACACCCCCACTCCATGGTTCAATGCCCGATCTTCAATTGCGTAAGCAAGATCGGTGCGGGTCAATACCATGGTGGCAAAACAAATATTGTGATCCGCTGATTGCAACGTGCGCAGAATCTGACCGTTCACATTGTCACTTGGACTGAAATAGCTTTCAACAATCTTTCCTCCGACATTCAACACATGCGGTGTGTTATCGGATTTATCAGGCCCAAATTTACTCAGCGTAGGATTGGGCTGGGCACTAGAACCACCCCACATCTCCTCAAACTCCATGGTATATACCTTGGCAAGTGACTGGTCCTGGATGAAGACCAAATTGTTGCGGTCATCCTCCAACTGCCCCAATGTCCAATTGGTGGAGCCCGACAATACCACCGGCTTCAACGGATTGGGATGATTTGCATCCATAACCACGAATTTGTTGTGCATGATTCCATAGTAGAACGGAGGCGTGGTTGGTGATTGTAAAACAGGTATCGCAGGATTCAACAACTGAAGGGCATTATTGGTGTTTCCTCCATCGGAAATCAACCTGACCTGAACACCTCTGGTATAAGCATCATTGATGGCTTGGGCGATCAAACTGCCACCAGGCGCATCAAAGCTGTAAATGGCAATATCGAGCGTTGACACAGTGCGGTCAATGTATGCCTTGATGGTGTCATCAGCCAAGTCGTTGAGGTAAACAGCATAGTTGTTTCCGATGGCGCCATTGGCATTGTCAATAGGTCGGGTGAAATATGGCTTAATGCTTCCAGACGACAAAGAGCGTGTGATGAAAGGACGGATTGGAGAAAAGCAAGAGTCCGTACCATTTACCGATACCGATTGAACATAAAAAAGCTGCGATGCCGTTCCTCCAGATATGCTGATCGTTGGTTGGTTGGTTGATGATGGACCGACCAACGTTCCCAACTCCAATGCAGTACTGAGCCCATAACGTAGAAAGTGATTCGCAGCAGCATTGGTTTCCCAGGAAATATCAAAACCAGTTGTGGTTATATTTTGTGGATAAGGTTGTTTGGTGATCGACAATGCTCCTGTAGACACTAAATCATTGGAGTCGCGGGGGAGTACCTGGTACTGCGTTCCATATTGGGAGTTGACACCTGTCAGTTCTATGGTACCTGTTGGAATCGGTCGGCCCACCAATGGATTACTGGAACGGATGTAAACCACTCCTGTTTGTCCGTTACTGTTAAATGTATATGTGGTATTGCCTTGAAACGCGCCTGATGTGAGAAAGCTCACATCAGGGATTCGAACCAACATTGACTCGTTGTTTTCACCTAACTGGCTAGGTGTAATCAATAGAGGGGCTGGCAATGGATTTCCCGATGAGTTGACATTCCAAGCGGTAACCTGCACGATTTCCAACAGGTTCTGAAACTGTGTGGTCGTTCCTGTTACGGTAACGTTATCGCCCCTTTGCAGAGATGTCAAGGACGTGCTGAACAAACCTATTCCACCTGTACCATCCTGAATATAGCGGATGGTGCCAAATTCTGATCCTGAGGTTACGGTTCCATTCACTGTAACAATACTTCCCACTGGCAAAGCGCGGGCAGCACTGATGCTGATGGTTTGCGTGTATCCGTAGCTTGGTAATAACAATAGGATCAGCAATTGAAAGGTCAATCGAAAGTTTGGCGTGTTCATGGCAGTTGGGATTTAACAAAGAAGGGGCCTGTTGTAAGAACAGACCCCTCTAAAGTTATCAATTGGAATTATTGTATGTCAGTCAAGTTACGAATCATGAGTTCTTTGACAAGTGGTGCAGTTGAATTTTGAAGATAAGGTACCACGATGGCCGTTACATTCACTGCGCCTGATGGCACAGTTGAACTACTGAAGGTGGCACTACCCCTCGTATAAAGTTTAATGGTGCCGGTTCCGTCATTGACCACAACATCTGGATATGGAGCTGCAGAAGCACCGTATGTTCCAGTGGTGCTTGTAACGTTCGTGTTCAAAACCTTAACCAATGTTGACTCCCAAAGGTTGAAGTTGGCAATGATGTCAGCAACCGTTGCAACACGGGGATTAACCGTTACACCGGTTGCAAGCAACGTGGCATTTGACAAAGGCACCAGGTTCACTTGCAGCACTCCTTGAAATACGGAGAGTTCTGTCCCAGAGATAATCACCTCAACTTGATCACCAAGGTTGAAAGCATGATCAGCGGTGTAGCGAACAACAATACCACCGGTTGAATCCTGAATAGTGATGTTTTTAGTCACAAAATTGCCTGCGGCCTTGTCGGAAATGACAACACCTTTGATTTTAAGAGCAGGAAGGGAACTGATTGTGGATCCGGTATAGAGACCTCTTACATAAGAGATGGTAGCAGGTGTGGCAGGGCCGCCTCCACCACCACCGTTGCAACGAACCGAGTCCATCACAACATCGTACGTGTCGCGGATATACATCTGCGGAGTGTTCCCATAAACACTGAAAATTCCAGTCAAGCTGCCTTTACCGTTTGGCAGGTTATCGCCACCAAAGGTGGAATAGTTACTGGAACGAACCTCTATTGTGCCACCTGTACAATCGTTCAACGTACGGTTAGCAGAGGCCTGGTTGGCCATGTCGGCATAAGTCAATGAGGTATCAGCAGCATCAAACTCAACTCCTTCGAAACGAACAAAACGGTTTTGGTAATACAATGGATCGTTGGTTGCTTGTGTAATGGTCACAACCTCCGGCATCATCACCAAATTGTATTGGCCTGGGAATAAATGGTCATCAACCAATGCGAAAGGAATTGGTTCAACTGAAGGGAATGAGGGATTCGAGTTATCGATGAAACCACCAAGCTGGATCAAATCGTTGTAATCGCCCAACACAAGTCCTTTCAGCTTGATATAAACCCTACGGCCAATGGGGTACTTGGTGTAATAATCACTGACATCGATGCGCACAGCAATGGCTGCGGTTGCATCCTGGATGATTACCGTCTTGTAGAAATTACCAGAGCGGTCATCAGCGGTGACAACACCGGCAATCACCCAATCATCGGTGATGGTTTTGAATTGACCGAACACATAACCTGTTTTCAGGTCCGCAATGGTTTTGTTCACCGTAAGGTTCGGGTCAGTACCGCCAGCAGGAGGATTGTCGAAATCATCCTTTCGACAAGAAGAGACCAAGAAGAGTGCTGCAAGTGCGAGCAGTCCGAAAGATTTTTTAATGATGGAGTTCATGATATGGTAGGATTAATTTATGCGTAGAATCAGATTGATGAAATAAGTGGTTCCGAAGGAATAGAAGTACTTTGGTGCGAACGCATCGGGGTTCTTCTCAGTGAAATCGAACCTGAGCTGTTCGAAACCGCCGGTGACCAATGACGTATTGTTGGTGATGTTACTGACACCTGCATTCAACACCAAGAAGGTGTTTCTTTTGATGGCCTTGAATTTATCGTTCAGCTTCCAAGACTTTCCACCGAAGAAATCAACGGTGAATTGCCCGTCTGTTTTCTGCTGATTCAAAATGCTATTCCATTGCTCGGAACCTTCAGGCACCAGGTCGATCGCGGCGGCTGTTCTGCGTGCGGGATTGAAATCCAGATAAGTGTTGTCGAAATAATTGAAGTTGAGGTTCACAAACCAGAACTTCTTCGCACGGTAGTTGAGCCCAATGGTGTAAGCGCTTTGAGGGGTTCCACCTACATAAAAATTCTTGGCATATACGGTTTCGCCATCTACAAGCGTAGTGGAAGTGTTGTCGACCGTGATGGTGGCAAGTGGTCTGTCGGTATAATAATATTGACCGATTGCAGCAACGGCATTGGCGGAAAATCCGCTTCCGAAGTTGTGATCAATGGCCAACTCAACACCTGTGTGGCGTTTGTCGACATTGGTGAGCGTGTAATTCACGAAATTTCGGTAATCGCTGTGGTAGAAACTGACCGTATTGGTCTGGTCGCTGAACTGCGTATAGTAGAACACAGCACGTCCTTTGGTACGAGGTGCACGCAAAAGGTATCCTCCTTCAAAGGACATCACCTTTTCATTGGTGAGGCCAGGTGCTGTTTGATTGCGGGTTCTTGCCGAAACAAACGCGTTTTCGAAGTAAGGTGCACGGGTCATGCTGGCGGCATTTGCAAACAGATAGTTTCTACCATCAATCTTGTAGGTCATGCCACCTTTGGCAGCATAGTTGGTGAATTGCTGCTTTTCGGAATCGCCGAAGGAATTATCCTGGAACAATCCATTGGTGACATTTCCTGTGCGGTAATAAGAGGTCTGTGACAACTCCACCGAGGCGAAGAAGTCGATCTTCTCGAATTTCCACTGCCCTTGCGACCAGAAATTCCCTTTGAAAATGTTTGCATCATAGTCGTATCCGAAACGGTCGCCTTCACGCAAAATACGGTTCGGACGGTTGACATCATTCTGAATGAAGTTCAAACTGTCAGCGAAATCCTGTTCAGCATACTGGTTGATATCCACATAAAAATCACCACCGAGCAGATCCTTCACACGCTTGAAATAGTTGGTTCGTTGGTCCATGATACCTCCTCCCGCAGAGAACTGAAAGTTGTCGCTGAAGGAAGTGTTATAGGTGGTGTTGATATGAAGTTTTTTTCCATCGGCAACACGCTCCTCGATGATGTAATGTGAACGACGACCCGTGACGCTATTCCCTACAATCCCGTCTGCATCCTCGATGGTCTCGATACTGTTTAAGTTGGCATTGTAAAGTTCGTCCCATTGGATTTGAAGCAGAGAGTCATTGGCTTCGAACAAACTGGTAAGCTGCTGGGCAACATCCGGAAATTCGGAGTAATAGCTTGGCAGGTTTCGGTAGTAATCCGGACGAGGATCGGGGGCGTTATACCAATCCAATGCCGTGTTGATATTCTCACCGAAAGTATAGCCGACACCGGTGCGGAGATTGGATTGGTTATTGATTTTCCAATCGTGCGCCAGGATGATCACCGGCTGATGACTGATGTTGACCGAAGCATTCCGCTTCTTGCCCTCCTGCCATCCCCAGGTTGGGTTGTAATAATTCGTCCCCGCCAATTCGTACAGCTCCTTCATGGCAGGGGAGCTTTTACCACGCTCAACAGGTGCGCCGAAAGAGGTTAGACTTATGGAGTGGTTGAAACCGATCAGCTTTTCAGCAGCCAAGAAATAACCCCATCCATCATAGTACGTACCGGCGATATAACCCTCATCCGACCATCTCCTTGAAAGACTTCCGGCAAACGCCCAGCCGCCTTTCATAAGACCGGTTCCATAGGTGGCCATGACGCGGTTTTCGTATGCACGATTTGATAACGCGTACGATACGGCTAATTGCTTGCGCTGTTTGCTGGCACGGGAGTCAATTTGGCTACTACCTCCCACTCCACCGAATGAAAATGTGGATGGCCACAGGTTGTTGATGGTTTCACGATTTCTAGTCACATCATTCAACCCGCCCCACAAATAAAACATCGAGTTTCCATTGAACAAGTCAGTCATCGGTACACCGTTCATGTACGTCACAAAATTCTCGTTCTCATATCCACGGATGCGAAAACGTGCCGCACCAAAGGTGTTGGTGGTTGCCGAAACGAATGCATCACGCGATGCACTCAACACACCACTTACGGCTTGAGTGCTTGATTCACGGACTTCAGAGTCGGAAATGGAAGCTACAGGTATGTTGTCGCGGTTGTCATCCGATAATCCCGAGGATGTCTCCATTACAATGAAACTGAAATCAATGCCATTGCCAGACAACACAAAGCTCTTGGAGTAGGGCAAATGATCAGGTGCGGTAATCTCCAGCTCATAGGTACCGTTGGGTACGGCAACGATCTCAAAAGATCCATTGAGCCCGCTGGTTGCCTTGAATTCGGTTCCCTTCACAGAAACCTGTGCATTCTCTACAAAGTTGTTCAAATCGTCGGTGATTGTCCCCTTGATCGTGTTGGTGCTTTGAGCATTCGAAAACGTAAACACAAAGACACAAAGTACCGTGGCCAAAAGCCTAAGAGTTGTGAGCATATGAAATTGGGGGTTGATGATTACTGGATTAATGGGGTCTCAAAGGTAGGTAATTCAGATATTAGCTGCATAGCTGAAAACCAATTAGTTGGCGACTTAACAAAGATTTAATGGCGACCTAAAGGCGAAAGCCGATTACTACCTTTGTGGACCTACTTACAACAGCACATGCTCAAGACTTTCCGCTTCCAGGCCTACATTATCGGATTGCTACTATTTGTATCCCTTCAGGTACACGCGCAAGAAACCAAACGCACCTACAAGATTTCATGCATTGGTTTTTACAATTTGGAGAACCTGTATGACACAACCGACGATCCCGAAAAAAGCGATGAAGAGTTTCTTCCCAATGGCACCAAACGTTATACGGAAGAAGTTTACAAAGACAAATTGCACAACCTATCTACTGTGGTTTCCCAACTTGGTCTTGACGAATCTCCTGATGGTTTATCGATCCTAGGTGTTGCTGAGATTGAAAACCGGAAAGTGCTAGAGGACCTGGCTGCCCAACCCGAATTGAAATCAAGGAATTACAAAATCGTACACTACGACTCACCCGACCGCCGAGGCGTGGACGTTGCACTTTTCTACAATCCTAAATACTTCAGGGAACTGGAGAGCGCTCCGCTGAATGTACCACTGAGGAACTCAGATGGTACCCCTTACGCCACACGTGATGTGCTCTGGGTTTATGGATTACACAACGGCGAACCCATGCACATTTTCGTGAATCACTGGCCCAGCCGCAGGGGTGGCGAAGAGGCCTCGGCACCATCCAGGGCATTGGCCGCGTCGGTTGCACGCAATAAAATAGACAGTATTTTCAAGGTAATGCCAAACGCCAAGGTGATTGTGATGGGCGACTTGAATGATGACCCTATCAACAAGAGTGTGACGGAAGTCCTCAATGCAGGATATGATAAAAAGACACTCACTCCAAACGCGCTATACAACCCATGGAACGATTATTACAGCCAGGGAATCGGGACCTTGGCCTATAATGATGCATGGAACCTATTCGATCAGATCATCATTTCGCAGCCGTTTCTATCGGAACAACAGGACGGGTTCTTTTACAAAAAAGCCGTCATTTTCAACCGACCTTACCTTTTCCAAAAATCAGGGCGCTACAAGGGATATCCGTTCCGAACTTACGACTTCGACATCTACATGCGAGGGTACTCCGATCACCTTCCGGTGTACATCGTGTTGATGAAGGAAGTGAAATAGGCTACAGGGAGCGGCGCGACTGCTCAGCAGTGATCCACGACTGAAGCAATATGGTGGCGCTTACGCGATCAACCATGCCTTTATCTTCCCTACGCTCCTTTTTAGATACACCACTGTCAATGATGGCCCTGGTGGCAAGCGAACTGGAAAACCGTTCATCGATCCGAAAAACCTCAAAGCCGGGGAAAAGCGCCTTCAGCTTGACAATAAAAGACTCCACTTTAGGAGCTATGGATGATGGATTGTTTCGTAAATCCCTGGGGTCACCCACTACAAAAGCAGTGACCTGGTTGGAAACCACATACGATTTCAAATAATCATACAGGTTACCTGTGGGAACCGTATCCAATGGAAATGCAAATTTGCGTTCGGGATCTGAAACCGCCAATCCGGTTCGCTTCTGACCATAGTCGATTGCCAAAACACGTCCAACCATGGTGTAAATCTAAACAATCCCCACCCGATTCCTTCCAAAACCGTTTCAAAGTAAGAGCAAAAGGGTAATTTTGCCTCTATGGAACCAAAATCAATTATTGAAAAAGCTTGGGACGACAGATCCTTGTTGGAACAAGCAGAGACCAGAAACGCGATAGAACATGTCATCGAGCAACTTGACAAGGGGTTGATGCGTGTTGCCGAACCAAGCGAATCGGGCTGGATTGTTCACGACTGGATCAAGAAAGCCGTCATCCTCTATTTTCCCATAAGAACCATGGAAACTTTCCATGCCGGCCCCATGGAATTCCATGATAAAATGGCATTAAAGCACAATTATGCCGAGGCAGGAATCCGCGTAGTTCCCCATGCGGTGGCACGATATGGTGCATACATTTCGAAAGGTGTAATCCTAATGCCTTCTTACGTCAATATCGGCGCTTATGTGGATGCTGGAACAATGGTTGACACCTGGGCCACAGTTGGCTCTTGTGCACAAATCGGCAAACATGTGCACCTGAGCGGAGGTGTGGGCATCGGAGGAGTGCTAGAACCCGTTCAAGCTGCTCCAGTGATCATTGAGGATGGATGTTTCATAGGTAGCCGCTGCATCGTTGTGGAGGGCGTTCGAGTGGGAAAGGAGGCCGTACTTGGAGCTGGACTCACGCTGACCATGAGCACCCGTATCATGGACGCAAACACCGGCAAGGAGCTTCCCAAAGGCTATATCCCCGAAAGAAGCGTGGTGATTCCGGGAAGCGTGAAAAAAGAGTTTCCAGGGGGCGAATTCCATGTTCCAATTGCATTGATCATCGGTCAACGCAAACAAAGCACCGACCTTAAAACCTCATTGAACGATGCATTACGCGATCATGCGGTTGCCGTTTAAAAATTGACTTTTCAGACCATACATGTTGCATATAGGATTTGATGCAAAGCGCCTGCTCTTTAACCGTTCCGGTTTGGGAAACTATTCACGTGCAATTGTCCGTGCCCTTGCGCTGCACACATCCGAAACCAAACTCACATTACTGAGCCCGAAATCAAAATCCGACTGGGCTAAGTCTATTGCTATTGCCGGCATCGATCCTGAATCGGTATGTGAAAACATTGAACTGGTCTCGCCATCCTTTGCACCCTTCTGGTGGAGGTCAAAAGGCATGGGAAGCACAGCAAACCAATCAGGCGTGGATGTATTTCATGGTTTATCAAATGAAATCCCATTCGACCTGCCCCGCCGCATACGGAAAGTTTGCACCATTCACGATTTGATCTTCATCGACCACCCCCGGAACTACCCTTGGCTCGACAGAAACATCTACCGTAGGAAAGTGGAATTTGCTTTGCGTAATTGCGATGCCATCATCGCCACTAGTGTTTTCACCAAAGACAGCATCCTGTTTCATTATCCGGAAACACAGGTGCCTATCCATGTGGTTTACCAACCCGTTCACCCACTTTTCAATTCATCAGAAAGCAAAAAAACCTCTAGCGAAAAACCCTACTTCATATACCATTCCGGTTTCAATAAAAGGAAAAACCACCTTCGATTGTTGGAAGCATTCAAATCCGTCAAGCAGTCGATTTCGCAAAACCTGATGTTGGTAGGTATAAAAGGCGACACTTATGATGAGGTGAACACTTGGGTTACAAGAAACGAGATGACCGAGAGAGTGATCCTAAAGACCGATGTGGAAACTCCCGAGCTTGTAAAACTGCTCAGCTGTAGCGATGGTTTCATTTACCCGAGTTTGATGGAGGGTTTCGGCATTCCACTTGCCGAAGCCGCCGTCATGGGTTTGAATGCCGCAGTTTCCGACATCCCTGTTTTCAATGAGCTCTCCAATGGAGGGTTTATCACTTTCGATCCCATAAAGGTCGAATCCATAGCCCATGCACTGGTCTCATTGGCATCTCTCGACGAGACAGCAAAAAACCAACAGCGGACAGCCCGTTCAAAAGTGGTTGAACTTACAAACAGTCAAACCATCGCAAATCAACTGATGGCGATTTACAAAGATCAGCACACAGATGCGTCATGATTCGAATAACGGCCTCAATCCACAAATGCTGGATGAGGCAAAGGTGTGCGTACAAGCAATCCGCAAAGGGATGATTGCAGCATTTCCAACCGAGGCTGGATGGTGCTTGGCATGCGACGTCTCTAATCCGGAATTGGTTGAAGAATTGCTTTCAAATAACAACTGCAAAAACGCCTGTATACTACTCGACCAGGAGGGAAGACTATCGAGATACTGCGGCGCGTTGAGTGAGCCCGTAATTGATCTGATTTCCTTTGCAGAAAAACCGCTGCAATTGGTGTTGGAAGGCGCAACCCATCCTCTCGGAAAGGAGCACGCACAAATTCCCTTCATGATTGCAACCGAACCGTTTGCCAACCGAGTTTCCAGCTCTTATGGCAAGCCGCTATTGGCCACCTTTACAGAGATGGATCCGCACGCAAACAATTTATTGAACAAACCATGCCATGTGGTAAATTTGCGAATCAGTGCAAGATCCAACCCTGACAATATTGTAGTGATTCGATTCGCCAGCGATGGTAGTTTCCAATTTTTAAAATCATAATTCCAGCAGGTGGAAGCATTCATCAAACAGGACTTCTTTTCCGTTATCGGATCGGTTTGCGACAAGGCAGATGTGCATGGCTATGTGATTGGAGGATATGTGCGAGACTGCCTATTGCAAAGGGGTTGCAAGGATATTGACATTGTAGTCACCGGCGATGGTATCCGAATTGCCGAGCTTGCAGCCAAAGCACTCGGACCCGACATTCATGTAACCGTGTTCAAGAATTTCGGAACCGCCATGTTGCGTTACGGCGACTGGAGTATTGAATTCGTAGGAGCCCGCAAGGAATCATACCGATCCGAATCGCGTAAACCCGACGTAGCATCGGGCACATTGGAGGATGACCAAAAGCGAAGGGATTTTACCATCAATGCACTGGCGATTGGACTCAATGGCCCTGATAAAGGCCAGCTGGTGGACCCGTTTGGCGGAATAAAGGATTTGAACGAGGGCATCTTGCGCACCCCCTTGGATCCCGACATCACCTATTCAGACGATCCACTTCGAATGATGCGGGCCATTCGCTTTTCATCACAATTAGGATTCACCATCGAGCAGGAATCCCTTCGGGCAATTTCAGAAAACAAGGACCGCATCAAAATCGTGTCCATGGAACGCATCAGCGAGGAGCTCAACAAAATCATATTGTCCGATATACCATCCGTTGGCTTTAAACTGTTATTCGATACCGGTCTGCTGCACCAGTTCTTCCCACAAATGACCGCCCTGCATGGTGTTGAATATGTGAAGGGAAAAGGACACAAGGATAATTTTTATCACACGTTGCAGGTATTGGACAACATCAGTAAGAATACCGATAACCTCTGGCTACGCTGGGCCGCTGTGCTGCACGACATCGCCAAACCGGCAACCAAGCGATTTGAGGAAGGAACGGGATGGACCTTCCATGGGCATGAGGATCGTGGGGCTAGAATGGTGCCCCGGATTTTTGCCCAACTCAAACTTCCCCAGAACGAAAAGATGAAGTATGTGCAGAAGCTGGTGCTGCTGCATCTAAGGCCCATTGTACTTGCCCAAAGCGTTGTAACCGATTCGGCAGTGCGCAGATTGCTTTTTGAAGCAGGGGACGATATCGACGACCTGATGACCTTGTGCCAGGCCGATATCACATCGAAAAACGAAGTGAAAGTCAGAAAATACCTACAGAATTTCGAACTGGTCAAACAAAAGCTGATCGAGGTGGAGGAAAAAGACCGTGTTCGAAACTGGCAACCACCCATCACCGGCGAAATGATCATGTCTTGCTTCAACCTCCATCCAGGCAGGGAAATCGGTATCATAAAGAACGCTATCAGAGAGGCCATCTTGGACGGAGTGATCCGTAACGATTATGACGAGGCTTTTGCATTCATGATTCAGAAAGGGAAAGAACTTGGATTGAAAAAAAATCAGTGAGCGTCGATTCTGTTTTGTAATTTCATTCGGATTATTATTTTTGTAGTAATACAACATTTGCCACATGACAGCCCTCTACCGATTCCGTGTTTCCTTCGAGGATTACGATGACATCCACAGAGATATCGATATCCGCTCCACCCAGACCTTCCTGGAGTTTCATCACTCCATTCAAAAAGCGATTGGCTTTGACGCCTCCAAGCCCGCCTCCTTTTACATGAGCAACGACAACTGGAAAAAGGGGCAGGAGATCCGAAGCACCATAGAAGGAAGCAACACCCGTGGGGATTTCAAGACCATGGATGATGCCCGTCTTTGCGATTTCATTGCCGATCCTCACCAAAAAATCTACTACGTTTCCGACCCATCCTCACAATGGACCTTTTTGATAGAACTGGTAAGGATCCACACTGATGGTGATAAAAACAAGGAGTTCCCGCTTTGTGTCAAGTCAACCGGTGATGCTCCCAAACAATATCCGATAGTTGATATCCCTAAAGGAGGTGTACCCGACCCTGAAAACGTAGAGGACCTGCTAATGGCAGACATTTTTGCCGATGGTGAAGAGAATGAGGAGGAGATTATAGGCGAAGAAGAAGAGGAAGAATCGGGTGAAGCGCTTGGCGACGGCGTTGACGAGGAAGAGTACGACGACATTGAAGAGTCCTCCGAAGAGGATTCCGAAAGGGAATAACACCAAATTGATTTCCCGAACATTTTCAAAAAAAAACCTGTTAGTGGTAGGAGGTCCTACCGCATCCGGAAAGACTTCGCTCGCAATTGAGCTGGCCCGTTATTTTGATACGGAAATCGTTTCAGCGGACTCCCGTCAGTTCTATAAGGAACTGACCATTGGCACCGCCAAGCCAAGTCCACAGGAGCTCGCCCAGGCGAAACATCACTTCATCAACAGCCACTCCGTAACAGAGGAGTTCAATGCATCCGACTACGGAGTGCGGGCAACCCAAACCATCAACTCCCTATTTGAGAAAAAACAGGTCGTCGTCATGGTAGGTGGATCCGGATTGTTCATCGACGCAGTCATCAAGGGGTTTGACGAGTTACCCGCGGCCATCCCCGAAATCAGGTCCCGACTTCATGCCATAATGGATCAGTCGGGGCTGGAGGAATTACAAGCGATGCTGCTTCAAAAGGATCCCGTTTCGCACGGACGTATCGACATCAAAAATCCACGACGCGTTATTCGTGCTCTCGAAGTCACCATGGCTACAGGTAAGCCATACTCGGAACAAATTCATAAAACAGATTCACTTAAAAACGATTGGAACATCATTCCTATCGGGATTCTTCATGAACGGGAGGCGCTATACAGTAGGATTGATTTGCGTACCAAATGGATGGTTGAAAACGGCTTGGTTGAAGAATCAAAAAGCGTAATCGGTTTCCGAAATCATAATGCATTGAAAACTGTTGGTTACAGGGAGATGTTCATGCATTTGGACGGTGAAATCACCTTGAAGGAAACAGAAGCATTGATTGCACAACATACGCGTAACTATGCAAAACGCCAGATGACCTGGTTCAAACGCTATGATGACCTGATTTGGTTTTCACCTGAAGATTGGATGGATCAAATCAAAACCCTTCCAATTAACTGATCAGAATGCTTTCACCACTTTCTTGGTGCCATGCTCTATGGAGAATCGGCTTCCCTCGGTTGCCAAATCAGTTTCAGGAAAAATGGATCGTGCCTCATGAAGCAAAGGCTCTAAATTGGGATACCGGGCCGAAAAGTGTCCTATGATCAATCGCCCCGCTTTGGCTTTCTTGGCCAACATGGCAGCCTGAAGGGCGGTGGAATGATAGGTTGCCAATGCGCGTTCGATGTCATCATGCAGAAAGGTTGCTTCATGATAAATCAGGTCGGTTCCTTCAACGTCAGAAGCCAGATCCTCCTCGAACAAGGTGTCGGAAAAATAGGCATAAGACCTTGGAGGTGCTGGATCAAATGTCAATTCATTATTAGGGATCACCCTGCCCATCCCATCCGTGAAATCCGCACCACGCTTGATGGAATCAAGCAGATGCACTGGTATCGAATATTGCTTCAATTTATCCGTATTGATCCGTCGCAGGCCAGGTTTTTCTTGGAAATGAAATCCTGTGCAAGGAATCCGATGGTTCATGACCAAAGTACGAACCACCAAATCATCGTCCTCGTGGATGATGTCACCCGAATAATTTTTGATTGGATGGAAAATCAACGGATAACGGAGTTGAGACCTTGAGAACCGGAGCTGCATCTCAATGATATCCATCAGTTCCTGCTGTCCGAACACATGAAGCTCTGAAGTCCTACCCTGCAGGTGCATCGTGTATAACAAACCCATCAATCCCAAATAATGGTCGCCATGTAAGTGGGTGATGAAAACATGATTGATCTTGCCGTGGCGAATCTTGTAACGCATCATCTGCATCTGCGTACCCTCGCCGCAGTCCAACAAAAAAAACCGCTCGCGTACATTAAGTACTTGAGCGGTTGGATGTCTATCAGGTGTAGGAGTGGCGGAACTGCTTCCCAGAATGGTTACTTCAAAAGGCATTCTTATTTGGAAACAACCAGTCTTTGAGTCAGGACACTTCCACCATTCTGAATGGAAACCACATATACACCAGCAGCCTTGTCGGAAAGATCGATTCGCTGCTTATTTAAACCGGCATTGGCACGGATGTTACGGCTCATCACCTCACGACCAAGTATGTTGTACAAGCGGATCTTGTAGTCTCCAGTCCTTGGAACGGAGAATTCAAAGTCGGTGTAACTGCTGGCAGGATTGGGCGACAATGAGCGGATTTCAAATTTCGAACCTTGTGCTCCAGCAATTCCGCTAGAGGTATTGATAGTGATGCTGTAGTAGCTCAATGTATCAACCTGTGAAATAGGGAAACCCAGGAAGGTGGCATTTGTGGTGAGAATCACATTCACAAAATAAACCCCTGCCGTTGTTGGGGTTCCGGACACCAACATACATCCATTGGATCCACCTGGGAAGATACCATTTGCAGGAGTGGTGCTGTAGGTTAGTCCGGGAGGCAAACCGGTTACAGATGTAACAGTGATGTTCGAAATCGTGATGTTGGTAGGAGGCAAACCGTTAATGGATACCACTGTATCGACCGGCACCTTGGCCTGGATTACCTGTGTGTATGGAACACCTACCACTCCGGAAGCCAGTCCGGTGGCACTATCGGGATAAATGCCAGGAATGGTGAGTGTTGGGTCGGGTACACATTGTGATTTTGCTTGGATGGAGAGTGTTAGAAAAGCAGCGGACAGGAGGAGTAATTTTTTGATCATATGTTTTGTGGTTGTGTGTTTGTGTCAGACATTATTATTCCGTTGCCATCTTTGCAACGGCCTCTTCCACTGAGGTAGTGATTGATAGCACTGAATCCAGTTGGCTAATGGTGACGAGCTTGCGAACACCATCACTCAAACCGGTAACGATGAAGTTGCCATTGGCATTTCTACAAACCCTGTTTCCAACCAACACCGCGCTCAACCCGGAAGAGTCGCAATATTGCGTATCAGTCAAATCAAGGATGATGTTGTGATAACCTTCACTGTTGATGATCAACAACTCCGACTTTAGGTCGGCAGAAATCAATGTATTCAACTTCTCTTCGTGAAGCCGGATAAGGGCGTACTTGTCGTTTTTGTCTAGCGTGTAGCGCATCTATGTGTGATAAAGTCCTATCAAAATAAGGAAAAAGAAACTGTAATGGCAAAAAGTAAAATTGTAAACGTTTAATCGACTTGACCTGCAAGTAGGTAAAGAACTGCCATCCTAACGGCAACACCGTTCTCAACTTGCTGTAAAATAATGGATTGGCCTGAGTCTGCGGCATCACTGGAGAGCTCTACTCCCCTATTGATCGGTCCCGGGTGCATGACAACGATTTCCTTATCCAAGCTTTCCAAAACCCTTCGGTTGATGCCATACATCATAGTGTACTCCCTCAATGAAGGAAAGTACTTTATGTCTTGACGCTCCAACTGAATCCGTAGCACGTTGGCTACATCACACCATTTCAGTGCCTTCATCAAATCGTGCTCCACCAACACACCTAATTCTTGAATGTAACGTGGTATCAAAGTTACTGGCCCACAAACCATAACCTCTGCACCAAGCTTTTTCAGGCACAAGATGTTGGAAAGTGCCACCCTTGAATGGAGAATATCGCCAATGATGACCACTTTCTTTCCCGACACATCTCCAAGCTTTTCGCGGATGGAGAACGCGTCCAATAAGGCCTGCGTAGGATGTTCGTGGGTTCCATCGCCAGCATTCACTATTCTTGCTTTCACATGCTTTGAGAGGAACAGGGCGGAACCTGGCTTGGGGTGACGCATCACCACCATATCCACTTTCATGGCAAGGATGTTGTTCACCGTATCAATCAGCGTTTCTCCTTTGCTCACCGATGATGATGAGGCCGAGAAATTCAATACATCCGCCGAAAGGCGTTTCTCAGCCAACTCGAAAGACAAGCGAGTGCGCGTAGAATTTTCGAAAAAAAGATTGGCTATGGTCACATCCCGCAAGGAAGGCACCTTCTTGATTGGCCTGTTGATGACATCCTTGAAATTATCCGCAGTTGAAAAAACCAACTGTATGTCATCAAAGGTCAGATCCTTGATGCCGAGCAGGTGTTTTGCGCTGAATGTGGTGCTCATGATGTTACCTCCCTGCTGTTTAACCAAACCTCATCTGTACCATCCACCTCGCTCCATAATACACGCACCTTCTCAGACATGATGGAATCAATTGCTTTCCCCACGTAGTTGGGCTCAATTGGTATTTCCCTGCTGAACTTACGATCAATCAAGGCAAGCAGTTCGACCTTCAGCGGCCGACCAAAACTTTGCAAGGCATCCATGGCTGCGCGAACGGATCGACCTGTGTACAGGACGTCGTCGGCAAGAATCACTTTTTTGTTTTCCACTACGAAATCGATGTCGGTGGAGCTGGGGACAATCACCTGCTCCCGGCGACGAAAATCATCACGGAAAAAAGTGATATCCAGATTACCATTTACAATGGGTTTACCGCCCAACAAGCTACTCAGCCGATTTGCAATCCGGTTCGACAAATAAACGCCTCTTGGCTGTAGGCCGATGATGACCGAATTGGAAAAATCGCCATGGTTTTCGATAAGCTGATAACAGAGCCTGTCGATTGTGATGGCGAAGTTG
>JBEAXM010000292.1:0-22900 GCA_041159805.1 Bacteroidota bacterium | reverse complement strand
GTTTTTATAAATGAACACTAACTTCTATACATGCGCGACTTTCCAGCGACATATATCCAAACCAGGTAGGATTGTCGTCATTTGGTAACCAGTTATCGTAAAGGTAGGAAAAACGCTCAAGCCATCCAAACGCTTTAAGATTCGCAAGGACTATACGTCATATTCAAGATGTCATTAATAAAACTCAATCTTATGAATCTTTGGTTTTAGGATCATCAGCAATTTTAAACCATCCAGAATCATACATGCCACTTGTAACATGATCATGCAGATATTACTTGCCATCGGTTTCGCCCTTTCATAATTTCTTAACTTTATGCGCTGCATCACCAAAGCAATTTAAATGAGCAAAACACACCATTTCGCCGTGAAAGTAGCCTGGACCGGTAACCAGGGGACGGGCACCTCCTCTTATACGGCATATGCGCGTAATCATACACTGTCCGCCGATGGCAAGGTGCCGCTCGCCTGCTCGTCAGCGCCCGCTTTTCGCGGCGACGGAGCTTTGTACAACCCGGAAGACATGCTCTTGTATTCCGTTTCCTCGTGTCATATGCTTTGGTTCCTCCATTGTTGCGCTGATGCTGGAGTAGTTGCCATGGAATACCATGATTCACCCGAGGGAACCTTGACCATGGATGCAGACGGAATCGGAAAATTCACATCTATCGTGCTGAATCCGGCAGTCGTTTTTTTAGACCCAATAGACGAATCCCTTTTGAAGTCTTTGCATGAAAAGGCCCATCAGCACTGCTTTATAGCCAATACACTTAATTGTCCGGTTGAAGTTAAAATTCCAAATCACTAGACTGTATGGCCTCCAAGGATGGATATACAACCATCACCGCCGATTTGGTTTTTTTGCCTGATGGCAAATTGCATCCAGCCATCACTTTGACCATTGATGAGACAGGTGTTATCATTGCAATCGAACATGGCACCTCGGGAGCCGCACAAGGATTTTCAGGTATACTGGTTCCTGGGTTTATCAATTCACACTGTCATCTGGAGCTTTCGAATCTGAAGGGAAAAATTCAAACGGGCAGGGAACTTCACGGATTCATACAAGATATCGTTGGATTAAGAAAAACCACGAATTTCCCTGGTGCTTTGGAAATGGAGAACACTAACCAAGACATGTGGAACATGGGCATTCAGGCGGTTGGTGACATCTGCAATACATCCACGGGATTTGAAATCAAATCGAATAGCAAGATCAAGTACTACAATTTGGTTGAGGTATTTGGTCTTTCATCCAACCAAGTTGAAAGCAGGATTGAATCCGCAAAGGAATTGGCCAGGCAATCTGTTTCAATGGGCATCTCCGGTTCCATCGTTCCTCATGCCCCTTACTCTGTTTGCCCGGAGCTGTTCTCCGCCATTACCGCTACGCATGATGTTGATTCAGGAGTATGGAGCATTCACCATTGCGAATCCGAATCGGAAAAACAGTTTGTTTCGAGAGGTATTGGAAACTTCCGTACGGCTTTTGATGAGATGAAACTGCTCGGCAATGATTTTTCCGGATTCGGACCCACTCCTACCGAATATGTTTCCAGGTTCTTTCCTCAACATGGCAAAATACTTCTGGTGCATAACACCTATATGAATCGGGAGGATGTTCGTGTTTTGAAAAAATCCGGTCGGTTTGATGATATTTATTTTTGCCTATGCCCTAATGCCAATCTTTACATTGAAGGTCGTCTGCCCGATATACCTATGATGATTTCTGAAGGTTGCAAAATGGTCATTGGAACAGATAGTCTGGCATCAAATCATTCCTTGTCGATAATGGATGAGCTCAGCACCATTAGATCCGTTTTTCCGGAAATTGCTTTTGAGGAGATGCTGCAATGGTCGACTGCCAATGGAGCACAACTTTTTGGTTGGAATGATTTGGGCAAAATAGAGGTGGGCAAAAACCCCGGGCTTGTTTGTGTATCCGGTAAAAACGTACAGAGGATAAAATAGCATGTTTGCCCAAAGTGGAGCTCAGCCACCTAATTTGATCTTCAGCTTTTTTCCGGGCTGAATCTGGTTCGCATCGGACAAGTTATTTGCCTTGCGGATGTCTTCAGGAGTAACCCCCTTGTATTTTTTTGAGATCCCCCACAGCGTGTCACCTGGCTGAACCGTATGGTAAACGTATTTCACTTTTGGCTCAACCTTTTTTTGTGTTGGCTTAGCGGGTTCTGCTTTTTTAGTTGGAGCGGGGTTGTTTGCAACCACATTCAATGATTCTGTACGTGAGGAATCCACGGTTGTTCCGGCTTGTATGGTTTTGTCGCGCTCATCACTGCCATCCTCTTTATCCTCTTCATTTTTCGGCTCCGGTTTAATGGCAATCTTCTTCTTCACATTTACATAAACTGCGATTTGCTGACCAGGATGTATGCGATCATTTTTCAGCTTGTTCCATTTCTTAAGCTGCTGAAAGGTCACTTTGTATTTCTTTGCAATCACGGTTAACGACTCGCCGGACCGCACCTTGTGGATTTGCCGCTGCTTGGTCCAAACGGTTTTATATACAACACCTGAGTCGTTTTGAGCAACAACCCTTTCGGGCTCTTTGAATGAGGGCTTCATCCGGCCACAGCCGATGGTTGCATAATAATTGTTCAGAAGTGTGGCAACAATCTCATTTCTTACGGTGCTGGTTCCAACACCAAGAACGATGCAAACCAAACGGGAGTCTTCGATTTTTGCAGTGGCGGCCAAGCAAAACCCCGCACGTCGGGTGAAGCCGGTCTTTAAACCGTCAACATGGTCGTCGTAGTCGATCACAAGCCGATTATGGTTTCGGTGAACCCCTTTGGTTTTGTCGTTGCTGATTTCAGCATATCCGATGGAGGTGATCTGTAGCATTTCTTCATGCTTCAAGAGTTCCAGACACAGTTTCAGCAGGTCTTTTGGCGATGAACTGTTATCAATCTCGCTCACCAACCCCGGCAACCCGGAGGGATTTGAAAAAAATGTTTGTGTCATTCCCAGCTCTACCGCGCGTTGATTCATCCGGAGAACAAACGACTCCACCGACCCATTCAAATGCCTTCCAATATCTGAGCAGGCATCGTTGTTGGAGGGAATCATTGCCAGCTGCACCAACGACTCCAGAGTATAGGTTTCCTTGGTCACGATCACTTTGCGGCTCTTAGGGCTTTTTCGGTAGGATCGGGTGACAACGATTTCGTCAGACCAATCCCTTTTTTCCGCCTTGATGTCTTCCACAGCCAACAATGCAACCATCATTTTTGTGAGGGAGGCGATAGGATATGCATAATTCATATCCTTTTGCCAAACGATCGTATTGTTTGATATGTCGTAAAGCAAGCCTGCCCTTAGTTCGCTTTCGCGATGAGCAAGCCCGGGAATGATATTCTCTCCGAAGGTGGAGCTGTTTTGGGCATGCGCCGTCCCCGTTGCCAGAAGAGTGGCAATCAAGCAAACCAAAGCGACAACGTTCCTCATCATATGACCCCTGATCGGGATATTCAAGTTTCGTTTATTATAACGGGAAAGTGAATATAGTAAATCCATTTGTTTTAACAAACGGATGTTCATAAGGATAATTGCCGGTAGAGCTATTAACAGCTCAAAAAACAACTACGGATTTCCGAAAGGGGCGTTTTTGACCATGTCCGAAACGCGCTCTCCTGCAAATACCGTTTCAATGGAATTGCAATGGGACTTCATACGGATTTGGATGGCTTCGGCCCAGCCGGGAAGTTTTGTTGATGACTCTTCCCAAGCTGCTTTGCTGGGCCAATTGGCAACAGCCATGTATCGGTTGTCGCCCGAGTGATGCAAGGTAGAGCCCATGCTGCCGCAATGTTGGTAAATGGCGTCGGTTAGCTCCATCCAGGCACGTGTGAACTCCTGTTTTTTCCCTGGATGCACATCAAACAAGTACACTACACAAAACATATGGATTGGATCAGCTGATACGTGTGTTCAATATGGCCTCGGCGAAAAGCAAGTCCTCTGGCCAGGTGATTTTGATATTTGATTGCTCACCTTCCACTGTATGGATACGTTTGCCACAATGCTCCAGCAAAGAGGCGTCATCGCTGAACGATCCTTCAGGATGCTTTGAATAGGCGTCCTTCAATGCAGCCACGTCGAAGCATTGCGGTGTTTGCACGCAAACAAATTCCTCCCGGTTAACGGAACGGGTTGTAGCATTCATTTTCTGGCGAAGCGAATCCCTTACTGCAACAACCGGGATGGCACTTCCGTGAGATATGCACTCCGAAAACAGGGTTGAAATCAGTTTTTCGGAGGATAACGGGCGAACCGCATCATGGATTGCCACTACACCTTCACCCGATAGGGCCGACAAGCCATTGCGCACCGATTCTGTACGGCTTTCACCACCGGCCACTAATTTGAAACGGGATTCATCCATGTTGATGGGATGAGTGGCTCGCAACGAATGAAAATAATCAAACTGGTTCCTGGGTATCACCAGCACGATCTGGTCGGCGGCATCAAGGAAAAGGTCAACCGATCGGAAAAGAACCGGGCGGTTGTTCAATAATTGAAATTGTTTTGGAATATCTCCACCGAACCGAAGTCCTTGTCCGCCGCCAACTATAACCGCGAATTTTTTCAATGGATTCCGGGTTTGATAACAGTTGACATCAAAGGATCAGCATCGCGTCTCCATAGCTGTAGAAGCGGTACTTTTCCTTGATGGCCACTTTGTAGGCATGCATGATCAGATCATATCCGCCGAAAGCGGCCGTCATCATCAGCAAGGTCGATTCTGGCATGTGGAAGTTGGTCACCATGCAGTTGGCCACACTGAAATCATATGGAGGGAAAATGAACTTGTTTGTCCATCCGGAAGCGGGCTTCAGTTCGCCAAGCGTGGAAACGGAGGATTCAACAGCACGCATACTGGTGGTACCTATGGCGCAAATGCGACGCTTATGGGCTTTGGCACGATTCACGATGTCGGCAGCATCCTTTTGGATGAAGAACTGCTCTGAATCCATCTTGTGCTTGGTCAGGTCTTCAACCTCAACTGGACGGAATGTTCCAAGACCGACATGCAACGTTACTTCAGCCAGGTTTACACCTTTCAGTTCCATGCGCTTCAACAACTCGCGGCTGAAATGTAAGCCGGCAGTGGGAGCGGCAACCGCACCTTCATGTTTTGCATAAACGGTTTGATAGCGTTCCTTGTCACCGGGCTCGGCTTTGCGTTTGATATATTTTGGCAGAGGGGTGTTTCCTAAAATCTCAACAGCATTGCGGAAATCCTCCGGGGTGCCATCGAAAAGGAAACGCAGGGTACGGCCACGCGACGTGGTGTTATCAATGACCTCAGCAACCAGCAAATCATCGTCACCGAAATATAATTTGTTTCCGATACGGATCTTGCGAGCGGGATCAACCAACACATCCCACAGCTTGCTTTCGCGGTTCAGCTCCCGCAACAAGAACACCTCGATCTTGGCTCCTGTTTTTTCCTTGTTGCCATACAAACGTGCAGGAAACACCTTTGTGTTGTTTGTGATCAACACATCACCATCACCGAAATAGTCAATGATATCTTTAAAAACCTTGTGCTCGATTTTGCCCGTTGCACGGTCAATGACCATCAATCTTGATTCGTCGCGGTTGGCTGATGGGTGGTTCGCTAAAAGACTGTCGCTGATCGAAAACTTGAATTGTGAAAGCTTCATAGTGTGGATAAAGAGATTTACGGATTTCTTTAACGGGCTGCAAAGATACGTCAGTAAAGTCCCTTTTCGACCGCAGAGTGCTGAAATTTAGCGTATTGCCTCATTAACAAGGTGTTTAAAACCTTGCAAAAGAGGATTCACACCTCTTTTTGTAGTAAATCAGCTATATTTTTTGCTTCAGATAGTTGAAAATCACCGATGCGGGTTCGGCAAAGTTCCTCCAAAACGGCCCCGGACGACAGGGCTATTCCTATGTCATGGACCAAGGTTCTTATGTAGGTGCCTTTAGAGCAAACAACACGGAATCGGACCCTTGGTAGGGTGATGTCTGTGAACTCCAGCAATTTGATTTCAACCTCTCTGGGCTTCACCCCTGCATCCTCGCCTTTACGGGCCAATTCGTATGCACGCTTACCGCCCACTTTGATGGCGGAATGTGCCGGTGGGGTTTGCAGGATTTTACCCATGAACTTTTCGCCCACGCGCACAACCATTTCCGAGGTGATATGTTCAGTAGGCCATGTTTGATCCACGGGCTGCTCCCGGTCATACGAAGCGGTTGTTTCACCAAGCAGGAAGGATCCAATGTATTCCTTTTCCTGTGCTTGAAAAGAGTCGATTTTTTTGGTCCACTTTCCCGTACACAAGATCATTAGCCCTGTTGCAAGCGGATCCAAGGTTCCAGCATGCCCCACTTTTTTCGCTTTGGTGATGTTCCGAACCTTTTTCACCAAGTCGAAGGACGTCCAATTCAATGGCTTGTCCATAAGCAGCACGGCCCCCTCGTTGTAGTCTATGGCTTTCGGGTCAGTCAACGATTTTCAAATCAACACCCGAAAGCATCAGTATGATAATGGCCAGTCCGACCACGATGCGGTAGTAGCCGTAAACCTTCAGTCCGTATTTGGTTACAATCCCGATAAATGAACGGATGGCCAAAACAGCTACAATGAAGGCAACCAGGTTTCCTATCAGCAGCAAGTGAATATGCTCCGTACCATGCTCCATCAATTCGCCCGAAGCATAAAACTTTGCCATCTTGTAGGTGGTGGCGGCAAACATGGTAGGCACGGCAAGGAAGAAGGAGAATTCGGCAGCCGATTTCCTGGAAAGACCTTGAAACATGCCTCCCACAATGGTTGCAGCAGATCGGGAAACACCAGGAATCATGGCAATGACTTGAAACAAACCGATGCTAAATGCATTCTTGTAGCTGATCTCGTTTTCGGTGACGGAAACATCCTCCTTTAGGAACCGATCCATGAAGATCAAGAACACACCTCCTACAACCAAGGCAACGGCAACAACCATGACGTTTCCGAGCAAGGCGTCTATTTGATCACCAAAAACAAGTCCTGCGATGGCAGATGGTATGAAGGCAATGAAAAGCTTATAGTAAAATCCTACGGTTTGAAAGAAACGTTTCCAATAGAGGAATAGTACCGACAAGATGGCTCCAAGCTGGATGGCCACTGTAAATGTCTTAGTGAAATCGTCCTCAGCAATACCCATCAAGGACGAGGCGATAATCATGTGCCCTGTTGATGAAACAGGCAGGAATTCGGTAACCCCTTCAACAATGCCGAGGATGATGGCTTCAAGAACCGTCATCAATAATCAGTCTTTCTGCTTTTTCAATATCGCATAAATCTCCAACACGAAACCCGACAGCACCAATATCGGCGCCAAGGTGATTCGTTGGAAGTTGAAAAGCTCCTCGCTGAATTTTTTCGGATCATCCGTACCACCACCGGCCATCAGGATAAAGCCAAGTAGAATGAGTCCGATGCCAATAAGCATGATGCGGTAGTTATCCTTTCCGAATGCGAAGCCGGTGTTTTTTGGTGATTCCTTTTTGGACATAAGGTTTTGGTTAAAATAGTTCTTGCGAATTTCTTTTCAGATATCTGTTTACGGCAATGAAGGTGCTGAAGCCGGAGATCAGCATTCCTAAGATTAAAAGTGCGCCCATCAATTGCATCACCAAGGTTGCGTCTGTGATCATCGCCAAGTCGGGAATCTCCCTTCCGGAATACCAAAGCAATCCCGCCAGTAACGCGTTAGCGATGATGCTTCCGTACAGGCCTTGCAGCACCCCGGCAACTACGAATGGTTTGCGTATGAAGGATTTCGTTGCTCCTACCAAACGCATGCTCTTAATGACCATCCGTTTGGAATAAAGTGCAATACGAATCGTGTTATTGATGAGTGCTCCAGCCACCAATGCCAACAACAGGCCAAAGCTCAGGATCACGATGCTGAACAGACGGATGTTTCTGTTTACGCTATCAACCAGGGATTGCTGGAAATAAACCTGCTTAACAATGGGGTATTTTGATATTTGGTCCTTGAGCGCATTTACGTATTCCGAGTCGGTGAATCCGGATTTCATTCGAACATCCAACGACGCCAACAAAGGGTTGTAACCCAGGAATTCAACAAAGTCCTCTCCCAACTCCTTTTTCATCTCTTCCGCGGCCTGTTCCTTTGAAACCAGATTCACGGATTTTACAGATTCGGATTTCTGCAAGGCATCCATCAGGGTTTTTACATCCTCGTCTTTTGATTCTGGTAAAATGACAACCGTTAACTCCAGGTTTTCTTGCACGAAATTGGAAATCTGTCGGGCATGCATGATCAACACCCCAAGTAGGCCCAGCATGAAAAGCACCAATGAGATGCTTACCACCGTTGAGATGTATGATGATCGGACCGCTTTTTTGGCTAACGGATTGCCTGAGTCTGCCATATGGCAAAAGTATGCTTTTTGCAGTGTCTTTTGGGGGCAGTTTCCACTAGGTGGGATGCCCTCTTTTTGTTATCTTCGTGTCCCTCGCAAAAAAACCTGACACGAGCGTAGTTGCACCGCATGCATTTGAATATCAGTCGCTTTGGTGGAAGTGCCCTTCAAGGAAATTAAATGGAATACAACTTCAGGGAAATAGAAACTCGTTGGCAAAATGCCTGGAGGGAAGACAACACCTACAAGGTTGAGGAAGATGGCTCCCGTCCCAAGTTTTATGTGTTGGATATGTTTCCATACCCATCGGGAGCCGGATTGCATGTGGGGCATCCGTTGGGATATATTGCATCCGACATCTATGCACGATTCAAGCGTCACAAGGGCTTCAATGTGTTGCACCCGATGGGCTATGATGCTTTTGGGCTGCCAGCGGAACAATATGCCATCCAAACCGGTCAACATCCCGCCGTTACAACGGTGCAAAACATCGAGCGGTATCGCTCACAGCTCGACCGCATAGGGTTCTCATACGATTGGTCAAGGGAAATACGCACATGTGATGCCTCCTACTACAAGTGGACCCAATGGATTTTCCTGAAGTTGTTCAACGCGTGGTACAACAAACAATCGAATAAGGCCGAGCCCATAGAATCACTGATTGCCGAATTCAACAAGAACGGCAACCTTTTGGTGGAGGCCGTTTGCGGTGAAACGGAACACTTCAACGCAAGTTCATGGAAGTCATTTCCCGAAGCCAAGCAGCAGCAGATATTGCTTCAATACCGTCTTGCGTTTCTAAGTGAGGCGGTTGTGAATTGGTGCCCTGCCCTCGGTACCGTTTTGGCAAACGAAGAGGTCAAGGATGGATTTTCGGAGCGCGGTGGCCATCCCGTGGAGCGAAAGAAGATGAAGCAATGGAGTCTCCGTATCTCTGCTTATGCTGAACGTTTGCTCGAAGGACTGGATCGCATCGAATGGTCTGACTCCATTAAGGAGGCACAACGCAATTGGATCGGTCGGTCGGAAGGGGCCTTGGTCAAGTTCAAAACGGTCAACGAAAACGGCGAGCATCTCATCGAGGTTTTTACCACACGGCCAGATACCATTTTTGGCGTCACATTCATAACACTTGCACCTGAACATGAGTTGGTGGATCAAATCACCACTTCTGCCTGTTCCGAAGCAGTACACGCATATGTTCACCAAGCCAAAAACCGTTCCGATCGCGAACGGATGGCGGACGTGAAAAAAGTAACAGGCGTGTTCACCGGCGCCTACGTTTATCACCCCTTCACCGGGGATAAGATTCCTGTTTGGATTGGAGATTACGTATTGTCGGGATATGGAACCGGCGCAGTGATGGCGGTTCCGGCACACGATGCCCGTGATTATGCGTTTGCCAAACATTTCGATTTGCCCATCAAGCAAGTGGTCATGGGCGGTGATGTAGAAAAGGAGGCATATGAAGCCAAAGACGGCATCCTGGCCAACAGTGATTTTCTGAATGGTCTTCAGGTGAAGCAGGCCTTGACCACCTCCATAGAGAAAATTGTAATAGGAGGCCATGGCGAAAAGCAAGTGAATTATCGTTTGCGAGATGCCGTTTTCGGACGACAACGTTATTGGGGAGAACCCATCCCGATTTATTATCGCGATGGTGTTCCTTATCCAATTGATGAAAGCGAGCTACCCTTGGTACTCCCACCGGTTGATAAATTCCTTCCAACAGAGGAAGGTGAGCCGCCACTGGCCAGAGCAACCGGTTGGAAATACCATGGCAAATACGAATACGAACATACCACCATGCCCGGCTGGGCTGGGTCCTCATGGTACTTCCTCCGATACATGGATGCCGAAAACGCATTGTCGCTTGCATCAGAGGAGGCCTTGGATTATTGGCGACAGGTGGATTTATACATGGGCGGTTCCGAACATGCAACAGGCCATCTGTTGTATGTGCGTTTTTGGACCAAGGTGTTATACGACCTTGGTGTTGTCCCCGTTGATGAGCCCGCACATAAATTGATCAACCAAGGGATGATACAAGGCACATCCGCTTTCGTTTACCGGATAAACGGGACCAACAGGTTTGTGTCGTACGGTTTAAAGTCTTCCTACGAAACCACACCACTCCATGTGGATGTGAACATCGTTAACAACAATATCCTCGATACGGATGCTTTCCGTAATTGGAGGGAGGAATACGCTTCATCGGATTTCATCCTCGAAGACGGCAAGTACGTTTGTGGCCACGAGGTGGAAAAAATGTCGAAGTCCAAATGGAACGTTGTCAGTCCGGATGCGATCATTGAACAATATGGTGCCGACTGCCTGCGGATGTACGAAATGTTTCTGGGCCCCATCGAGCAGAGCAAGCCATGGAACACCAACGGCATCACAGGGGTCAGCAACTTCCTTAGGAAACTGTGGCGACTGTTTTTCCATGATGGAAAATCAATCGTTGTAGACAGCACCCCCTCAAAGGAGGAGCTTAAGTCCTTACACAAGGCGATCAAGAAAGTGAATGACGACATGGAGCGGTTCTCGTTCAACACTTCCGTGAGCACATTCATGATATGCGTCAACGAACTCACCGACCTGAAGTGCCACAAGCGATCCGTTCTGGAACCGCTTTCGGTATTGTTGTCGCCTTTTGCACCTCACATGGCGGAGGAGTTGTGGAATCATCTGGGAAACACGGACAGTGTTACCAAGGTTCCTTATCCGGTGTTTGACGAACAATACCTCATGGAGGAGGATTTTGATTACCCCGTTTCGGTAAATGGGAAAACGCGTTTCAAATTGACTCTCCCAAAAACGATGACCCCTGCCGAGGTGGAGCAAACGGTACTTGCCACGCCTGAGATGGAAAAATGGTTGGGTGGAAATCCGCCAAAAAAGGTGATTGTGGTTCCCGGCAGGATTGTGAACGTGGTATTGTAACACATAATTGAAAACAACACAAAACAGATTTTTCAAATGCGCCAACTCGATCAAAACGTAGAAGCACTCATATTTGCGAGCGAAGCAGCGATCTCCGCTGACGAAATCATATCCTGTCTCAAGGCATCCTATGGATGGGAGGTCACACGCGAAGACATATACGATGCTGTTTCAAGAATACGTGAAAAATACGTTTCCGAGGATTTCTCCTTTGAACTGAACGAGATTGCAGGTGGATTCGAGTTCTTGAGCAAGAAGGAATACCATGCTGCGATCCATGTCATGCTTCAGCTCAAAGAGAAAAAACGATTGTCCACTGCAGCACTGGAGACATTGGCCATCATCGCTTACAAGCAGCCCATTACAAAACCCGAATTGGAGCAAATAAGAGGAGTGAGTTGCGATTATTCCATTCAAAAACTTCTGGAAAAGGATTTGATTGTCATTTCCGGTAAGAGTGATGGTCCAGGTAAACCCATACTTTACTCCACGAGCAAGAATTTTATGGATCACTTCGGACTGCGGTCCGTAAAGGATCTTCCCAAACTGAAGGACATCCAACCAGGAGCAATCAGTGAAATCGGCATACCAATGGATCTGATGGATGTGCCTGTGGATTTACCTGAAGGACAAATGGCAGAGCCGGTAATTGAGGTTGAAGTCATGGATGAGAATGAAAACCTGACAGACACACATTCCGAACCTGCTCAAGACACTGATAACGAGGCGCAACCGGACTCGGACGAGCAGAAAGACTAAAAATTGGAACAGGCTTTGCTATGGTTATCTTCGTATAACCAAAATCCCAATGACGGTCAGAGCAATATTACTTTTTACTTTTTCCTTATTCCTAGGGGTATTTCATGCTTTAGGTCAGGGGCAATTACGTGTAGTCAATAACACCGCTTTTAAGCCCGGCGAAACGCTGGATTACCGTATTCACTATGGTTTGATTGACGCTGGCGAAGCCCGTTTGCAGGTTAAACCCACTTTGCATAAGGTAAGCGACCGAACCGCTTATCATGTGGTTGGTACGGGCAAGACGCTGGGTGCCTTTGATTGGTTTTTCAAGGTTCGCGACCGTTACGAGAGTTATATCGATACGGAAGCGTTGATTCCCTGGATTTTCATCAGGCGCATCAATGAGGGCGGCTATATCAAGAACCAGGATGTGACGTTTGATCATTACAAGCGGGTTGCAAAATCCAATACCGCTACGGTTCCTGTTCCCGAAAACGTTCAAGACCTGATCTCCGCTTTTTACTATGCGCGGAACCTGGATTTTGCAAATGCGAAACCCGGGCAGGTTTTTCCAATCAAGGCCTATTTGGACGATGAGGTTTTCCCGATGAACATCAAATACCTCGGCAAGGAGGAGATCAAAACAAAACTGGGGGTGTTCAAGTGCATCAAATTTCGTCCGATGCTTTTGCAAGGAAGGGTTTTCAAGGAAGAGGAAGACATGACCGTTTGGGTAACGGATGATTTGAATCGCATTGTTGTGCGTGCCCAAGCGGAAATCCTTGTGGGCTCCATCAAAATGGATTTGAAGGGCTATTCAGGATTGGCGAATCCGCTCAGCTCGAAGAGGTAGTGGGTGGTGGGTGGTGAGTGGTAGGTAGTAGGTGGTAGGTAGTAGGTAGGGCTGTTACGTGTACAATCCTTGCATTTACCGGCCTACTGCTAATGTAAGATTGGGTTTACAATTTCGACACCAGTTCCGCTATCTGCACAGCATTTGTAGCAGCACCTTTACGCAAATTGTCGGCTACAACCCATAGGTTAAGTCCGTTTGCAACGCTCTCATCACGGCGTACACGGCCAACAAAAACCTCGTCTTTCCCCTCTGCATACAGCGGCATGGGATAAGAAAATGCATTCGGATCATCGAGTAAAATCACTCCAGGCGTGTTTTGTAGGATTGCAATCGCTTCGTTTAAATCAAAATTGTTTTCAAATTGCACATTCACCGACTCGGAGTGTCCTCCCTTTACCGGAACACGCACCGCAGTTGCTGTGACTTGTATGTTGTCATCGCGCAAAATCTTGCGGGTTTCATTCACAAGTTTCATTTCCTCCTTGGTGTATCCGTTATCGAGGAACACATCGCACTGTGGAATCACATTTCTGTGAATGGGATATTTGTAAACCATATCTGCGGTCTTGCCAGAGGTTTCATCTTCGAGCTGCTGCAAGGCCTTCACACCAGTGCCAGTAACCGATTGGTAGGTTGAAACAACGATGCGTTTGATATGATATAGCTTGTGCAACGGAGCCAGCGCCATCACCATCTGAATGGTGGAGCAATTGGGGTTGGCAATGATTCGATCTGCCTTTCCTATGATATCGCCATTGATCTCTGGAACCACCAGTTTCTTGTCGGGATCCATACGCCAAGCGGATGAATTGTCGATGACCACTGTTCCGGCTTCTGCAAACTTTGGAGCCCACTCCAATGAAGTATTACCTCCGGCCGAAAAAAGAGCGATGGCTGGTTTGCTGTCAATGGCATGCTGCATGCTTACTATCGGGAATTCCTGGCCTTGGAAGAGGACCATTTTACCAACAGATTTCTCCGTTGCCACCGGGATCAATTCGGTTACGGGGAAGCGTCGTTCCTCCAAAACCTTGAGCATCACCGATCCCACCATGCCGGTGGCTCCAACAACCGCTACTTTCATTGGGATATCATGTATGAATCAAGTGCTAAATTATTCCAAAATTCCACTTTTTTGGTGGTTATTTTTGCAACCATGAGGATTAATATCAAGCTCAAATGGCTTTTTGTTTTTTTTGTGGCTTTTTCGTCCCAACAAGCACTTGGACAAACCATAACAGTTCTTGATTCGATTACCTCAATCCCTTTGGAGAACGTTACCATTTCGGCCAATGAGTCAACAACTTTTGCCATCACGAATAACAAGGGACAGGCAAATCTGCTTGCATTCAGGAATGCAAACGAGATAGAGTTTCGGCTATTAGGATATAAATCTGTACGGTTTTCATTTTCGGAGCTGGAAGGCCAGAACATGATGGTTCGTCTGGCTTTATCTGGAATCGGATTGGATGAGCTGGTGGTTTCAGCAACCAAATGGAACACTTCCATCGGCAATACACCTCACCAGGTGATTTCCGTTACACCCAACCAGGTGCAGCTTTCACAAACCCAAACGGCAGCCGACCTACTTACATTGACGGGTGCCGTTTTCCTACAGAAGAGCCAGCAGGCAGGAGGTAGTCCCATGATAAGGGGGTTTGCAGCCAATCGATTGCTCTATTCCGTTGATGGTGTGAGGATGAACACGGCAATTTTCAGAAGCGGTAATTTGCAAAATGTCATCTCACTCGATCCTTTTGCGATTGAAAAGACAGAAGTTTTATTCGGGCCAGGTAGCGTGCTGTATGGAAGTGACGCCATAGGCGGTGTGATGATGTTCCGCACGCTTACGCCCTATTTCAGTTTGAATGATTCGTTGGCCATCAGCACAAAGGCATCTGTACGATACGCATCTGCCAACAACGAGCGAACCGGTCATGTGCACGTGTCCTTGGGAAATCGAAAAATCGCAACGCTATTTGGCTATAGCCGGTTCGATTACGGTGATTTACGGATGGGAAGCAATGGACCCGATGAATATCTGAACACGTTTTATGTCGTTCGCGAAAATGATTCGGACCAGGTTGTGTCCAACAGTAACCCTGAAATACAGAGAAACACCGGGATACATCCAGGATAATTTCACATGGCGATTGAAATGGATTCCCAACGAAAGCACTACAATCGACGCTGGTGTTTATTACAGCGAAACCGGCAACTATAACCGCTACGACCGTCTTATTCGTACATCAAACGGACTTCCTTCAAGTGCCGAGTGGTATTATGGTCCACAAACATGGTTGATGACCCGGCTGGCGCTGCAGCACATCGGCGATGGGACCGAATACGATGAGCTGTCATTCCAAATCGCTTGGCAGCGGTTTGGAGAAAGTCGAAACGATCGTTCGTTCGGCAAAAACACGCTTCGGAACAGGACGGAACAAGTGGATGCGTTTTCAATGAACCTTGATCTGAGAAAAAAAATCAGGAAGGGCCTCGAGTTGCATTATGGAACGGAGTTGATAGCTAATAATGTGAACTCCACTGGAACCGACAAGGATATCGACACCGGATTGGCTGTACCCGGACCATCCCGTTACCCGGCTGCCTTGTGGAGCTCCTATGCAGCATACCTCACCACCGAGCTGTCGGCTGGTCTCCGGTCAAAGTTTTCATTAGGGGTTCGATACAATGGATATGCATTACAAGCTGAATTTGACACCACTTTTTACAAATTCCCCTACACGACTACAAAGCTGCAAAGCGGAGCCATTACCGGATCCGCAGGTTGGAAATTTGACTTGAACGACCATTGGCAATTAGATGTCATCGGCTCGACCGGCTTTCGCTCGCCTAACGTTGACGATATGGGTAAGGTGTTCGACAGTGAACCGGGATCCGTTATGGTACCCAACCCTGATCTAAAATCCGAATATGCATGGAATGTCGAAACTGGAATATCAGGAACCATTTTGGAAAAAATCCATATCGATTTGTCTGCGTATCATACCTGGTTGCAAAATGCAATGGTTCGAAGGGATTTCCAATTCAATGGCTCCGACAGCATTTTTTATGATGGCGTGTTGAGTCAGGTGCAGGCGATACAGAATAGTGCTGTTGCAAAAGTGATGGGCATCCATTTTGGTTTATGGTATGCCATTCATACCAATTGGAGTATACAAGGGGCATTTAATTTCCAAAAGGGCGAGGAGGAGCTTGATGATGGAACGAAAGCTTCACTACGACATGCGGCCCCCTTTTTCGGATCATTGAGGGTCTCCTATCGTAAAAATCGTTTTACTGCCGAAGCATCCCTCGAGTCCGTTGGAGAGGTTCCTCACAGCCAAATGCCCAGCGAGTATGTTTCCAGTCCGCATTTGTTCGCCAAGGATTCCAATGGGAATGCCTACGCTCCCGCTTGGACTACCATCAATTTCAAAATGAAGCATGCTATCAAAAAGCATTATACCGTTGTAATTGGAATGGAGAACATCACCGATGTCCGTTATCGTACTTTTGGATCCGGGATGACTGCAGCAGGCCGAAATTTCACAATAGGGGTGCATGCCAGCTTCTGAAAGTAATTCATGGAATACATCTTATTCATCACCGCTTTTTCAGCATCCCTGCTCACCTTTTTTTCAGGATTCGGGCTGGGGACCTTGTTGATGCCTGTGATGTTGATTTGGTTTCCTGCACCAGTAGCCATTGCCTTGACAGGTGCCGTTCATTTTGTAAACAGTCTTTTCAAGCTTTCATTGACACATCGAAACATTGATAAAGCCATATTCCTGCGTTTCGGCATTCCCGCCATTATTGCGGCCTTGCTGGGGTCTTGGGTGCTGCTGCAATTGGATGAGCTTCCTGTATGGTTCGACTATCAGATATTTGGCTTGAATGCGGAAACCGGTCCTATGAAAATCCTCATATCTGGTCTCCTTTTGATATTCGTATTGATGGAGTATGCGCCCAGTATGAAACGATTGTCGTTTGCTGAAAAATGGTTGCCTGTTGGAGGCATGCTCAGTGGTTTTTTCGGTGGACTCACAGGAAATCAAGGAGCATTGCGCTCGGCATTCCTGGTCAAAACAAGATTAACCAAGGAGCAGTTCGTAGCCACATCCGCTTTGCTTTCAGCTTGTGTTGATTTAACACGATTAGGCAACTACGCTACAGGCATGCAAATGCATTTCGATGATCGTGTTTTACTGCCTTTCGTGATTTCAGTGTTGGCTGCCATGCTCGGCGCTTTCATTGGCAACAAGCTGCTGAAAAAAACAACCTATGCGGCCTTGCAAAAAACAGTTGCCTTTTGCCTGGTGTTGTTGGCTCTCGCTTTGGGATTCGGGATATTATAGAACCTTCTCACTCCACATAGGTCACCGATATCTGTCCATTACTGATTTGTTTCGTTTGGCCGGTGATGGGCGATTTCAGCAACCCGTTGAATGTGGCCCTGATCTTATTTGAAACACTGTCGTGTGAGGTGATAATGATACTGCCGGCGTTGCTGTCCATGGACGTCCAAGCCAAACCTAGCTGGTCGGTGTAAACGATGTTGTTTTCGTCTTGCGATATATTGTAGGTTCCCGGCTCGATGCTGTCAAGCTCCATGGTAAACGACACACCTGTCATTGTAATCCCGTTTAATGTCAGCCCAATGGCATATCCAGCAATGATGTTGGCGTTTGCACAGTAGGAGGATCCATCGAATTCCCACTTGATGCTACCGTTTACCATTTGGCATTCGTCCAAAAAGGGAACTTCGTCCGTTACCTTTTCGGAGCATGACGACAATAAGGCCAGTGACAAGATTGCTGTAATCGGCTTCAAACGCATGTGAGTGAATTTTTGAGCCATAAAATTAAGACCAATTGTTTGCTCTTTTATGGCGATATCAACAGCTTTTTTACAAAAAGGCCCCCAAAAACTTTGGAGGCCTTTGCAAGACTGCTTTTGTCAACAGGTCATCACTGAACCACAAAACGAACTTGAACCTGTTTATCGTCAATTTGCACAACTGCGGCATAAACACCAACCGACCATGTAGAAACATCTACTGTCAACTTGCCGATTCCCGTACAGGTGTTCGAAAAAACACGCTGGCCATTCAGGTCGTAAACATTTACAGACCCACACACTTCTTCACTCCAGGACAATGTTACCAAGTCTTTGGCTGGAACTGGATACACGGCAACTCCGGCAGCTGATGCCTCGGAGATTCCAGTGGTGGTGATGGTGACCGACTGCGAAATGGTGTCATTAGGACATAACCCGTTGCCAACGATTAAAGAAACCTGGTAGGTGCCATCAAATGCATACGCATGGATTGGATTCGCGGAGGTGCTGAAACTTCCATCTCCGAAATCCCACAGATAGGTGGTTCCTCCACTCGTTGTGTTGGTGAATGAAGCCACTGTTCCGTTTACGGTGAATGTGAATGCTGCATTGATCAACGGCTCAACTGTAATGGTGATGGAGTCGCGACCGGTACAAGTGGTTTGTTGACTGGTGGCAGATACGATGTAGGTGGTGGTGGTAGCTGGACTAACGGTTTGCGTGTTTCCTGTCAGAGGCCCTGGAGTCCATTGGTATTGAATTCCGAATCCACCGCCACCTTGGATGAATGCCTGCAGGTTGGTGGTTGACCCAGCACAAATCGTATCGTTGTTGGTAGTGGCATTCACATTTGGTGAGAACCGGAGTTGGACATTGAGGGTGGCGGTATCGGCGCAGCCGTTTGCATCCACACCGATGATGGTGTAGGCCGTGCTTTGTGTTGGAGCAGCCAATGCACTGTCGCCCGATGCACTTGAGGCGATGTTCGGTGACCAGGTGTAGGTTGACGCTCCGGAGGCAACCAACAATACCGGAGCTGCGTTGGTGCAATAAAACACATTCGTGTTCGGACTGATGCTTACAACGGGGGCAGGAGTGGCAACAACGGTTACCTCCACAGGAGATGTGGAATCTGATAGTGCGGAGTAGGAGCACGAAACCATGCAACGGAACCAAGTGGTACTGGTGATGGTACCACTGTTGGCAGTTACTTCATTCAAGCCGAAATCTGTCCACGGGCCAAGATCTGTTGGTGCTGATTGCCATTGGTAGGAAATTCCCAATCCACTGGATGCCCCATTCAAGGTCAATGTTGTGCTTCCGCTTCCCCCGCAGATGTTTGCCAAGCTGGAAGCAACCGTGCCCGGTGTAGGTGTTCCACTGCATGGTGTAGGATAAGCATCCCAACTGAAATCATCCACATAAATGTTCCCGCCACCACGGGCAATGCCTCGCAGTATGATGTGGTTGGTGGTGGTATTGAAAGACGCAGGGACATTGAATGAGTATTCATACCAACCGTTCGTTGGCTCTGGGTTCGGCAGGTTGAAGAAACGGCTTCGCGCCACTGCTCCGATTCGTGTAGCACCCGTTACCGAAGCAGTGGTGTTTACGAAAACGGTGATGCTGTCGCCCGCAGTGCTACTGCTTTCACGATATACCCACAAGCTGAAATACGGTGTGGCGCCTTGTGTGTTAGAGTAGTCAATGACTGGGCTATAGAAAAAGTCCTGTGTTCCGCTCGGCTGTTGATTCGATGAGAAACGGGCCATGGCAGCTCCCGTGTGAGGTGTGCACGTAGGGTTGGTCCCATTGGTGCGTTGCACCCACAGGCTTGTGGCCCCTGAGTTGGTCCATCCCCCGGAAGGGAACGGCGTTACATCAAAGCTTTCATTGTTGATGATTTGTGAAAACGATGAATGGCCGACAATCATAAACGGAAGCATTAGAAATGCTGCCAGCATGCGATTTTTCATGATAGTATATTAGGGTTTGTGAAGTAATGGGTTTATCTGATCAAGGTGATGGTTCCTTTGTACGAGGAACCTGCTATGGTAACCGTCAGGTAGTAGGTTCCTGCAGGCAGCTCTTCACCGGAGTTCTCTTTCCTGCCGTTCCAGCAGTACTTACCAGGACCCGAAGTAAACACGGGTTGGCCCCAGCGGTTCAGAATCAGGATTGCGCTACATCCATCGAACTTGAAGTTTGCTCCGAGCTCGAAGCAGTCGTTTTTTCCATCACCATTAGGCGTGAATACATTAACCAGGTTAGCGAACAACACGTCAAGCAATGGACCATTGTAATTAACCGTGAGCGTGTCGTAGCAGATATTGTTTTGGGCAACCAACGTGATGGTGGTTCCACTTAATCCTAGACTTACGCTTGGGTTCTCATCAGTAGAGGTGCTTCCGTCGGGGAAGGTCCAATAGTAATTCGTCGCATTCTGACTGGTATTGATCAGCGCGGCATCTATGCCATCACATGTTGCCGTGGTTACGTTTTCGTCAACTGTGAAGGAGGCCACCGGAACATCATTGAGTGCGATAGTCACATCCTCCGTGTCGGTACATCCGTTTTGATCGGTAACGGTAACCGTGTAGGTTATTGGCGATACCGGTGTGGCAACCGGGTTGCTGATGTTCGAATTATTGAGTCCGGTGGCAGGGCTCCAGCTGTAGCTGTTTCCACCTGTAGCAGCAAGTGAGACACTCGAGCCATCGCAAATGGTGGTGTCGCCACTAGCAGTTGCAACGGGCAACGGATTCACCGTGATCGAAACATTGGCCGAGTCAACACAACCGTTCTGGTCGGTAACAACCACGGTATAAACCGTAGAGGCACTTGGTGATGCAGTGGGTGAAGAGGAGTTGGCATTGCTCAAGGATCCACTAGGTGTCCATGCAAAGGTGGTTCCGCCAGTGGCATTCAATGGAATGGATCCGCCTATACAAATGGATGATGCCGGTGTTACCGTGATGTTGGGCAGTGGGTTAACGGCAACTTGTACGGTGTCGTTGTTCTTGCAACCATACTGATCGGTCACTTGAACGATGTAGTTCGTGGTGGCACTCGGACTGGCAACGGGGTTGTTGATGCTGGTGTTGTTTAAGGCAGTTGCCGGACTCCATTGGTATGATGTACCTCCGGATGCATTGAGTTGTGCCGTTTGTCCGATGCAAATGGACTGATCGGGTCCTGCGTTGGCCAACGGCAGTTCATGTACAATGACCGCCAATACAACCGTGTCACCGGGACATCCAAACGAATTTGTTTCAACAACGCTGATAGTGGCGTTGCCTGCCTGGGGGAATGATGAGTTGATGGTTGATGTTCCGTTTCCGCTTGTCAAATTTCCACCAATGATATTCCATGAGTAGCTACTACCATTGGTTGATGTGACACCGTACGAGCCCGATTCACCGATGCAGACATCAATGTCGCCGGTTACGGCTGATGTGTTTGGTGATGGGTTTATGGTTACCGCAATGGAGTCGGATGTTCCGAAACAGACATTGGTTGCAGTAACGCTGTTTTCATCGTAATACAGGTAAACCGTTTGAGGTCCTTGCACGGTCCAGTCAACGGTAACCGAATTTGTTCCTTGCCCACCAACGATTGTACCTCCAACAGCGGTCCATGTGTAGGTTGATCCAGGAGTATTCAGGGCAGTATACACGATTCCTTGTGCCTGGTTGGCGCATAATGTTTGAGGACCGGTTGGAGCGGCAGGGGTCAACAGGATGTTGATGGTAACGTTTAGCGTGATGGGCGTCGGAGTTTGACAGCCATCAACCGTGGTTTCAATGACTGTCACGGTTCCTACTCCTGAATTGGATGACCAGTTCACCAATATGGAATCGGTTCCCTGGCCGGAGGCGATGGTTCCTCCGTTCACACTCCAGGTGTAAGTGGAGTTGGGGTTGGCATTAGGAATCCAATAGGAGACTCCAGTTACACCGGGGCAAACGGAAAGGTTTCCAAGTATGCTTGCTGCAGTGGCTCCGGGGTTGACAACAACTGAAACAGTATCGGTGGATGCGCAACCGTCGACACTGGTTCCGGTAAGCACATAGGTCGTGTTGGTGTTCGGTGCAACGGTTGTCGGGTTGCTGGTGCTTACAACACTTCCTCCCAAAACAGACCAGGTGTAGGTGGCTCCACCCGCTCCAGTCAGTAATAATGTGTCGCCACTGCAAATGGTGTCGTTCGATGCCGTTGCCAGAATAGTTGGTATCGGTGATACCGTTACCGTGATGGTGTCGGAATTGCTGCATCCAAATCCATTTGAGCCGGTGACCACATAGGATTGGGTAGTGGCCGGGTGTACATTGATAGTATCGTTCAAGCTGATCACGTTGGTGTTGTTCAGCCATGTCCAAACATAGGATGAGGCCCCACTGGCAATGAGTTGAGTGGTATCGCCACTACATATATTCAGTGGGTTTCCGTTGGCGAGCACAACGGGTTGTGGGTTTATGGTGATGGTCACCGAATCCAAGGTGGTACAGCCGTTCAAGGTGGTGGTTACCGTGTAGGTTTGAGAGCTAGGATTCGAGCCCGTGTTTGACACGATCAAACTTGGGTTTGACGATGAACCGCTGCTCAAGCCATTTGTTGGACTCCAAGCGTAAGTGTAACCAGGAGTTGTTGATGTACCCAGCACCAAGGTGTCACCACCGCATAAAACTGCATCGGGCCCAGCTTGTGCAATCGGATTGGGTCTCACTTGCACCACTACTGTGTCGGCATCAATACAACCGAAGGCGTTCACATTTACGATGTAGGTGTTGTTAACGGGCGTGGTGCCGGTGTTGGTGCCAGTAGCATTGGTGACTGCGCTGTTCGCATTGGATAAGCCAGTTGATGGAGTCCAGCTATAGGTGTAACCTGTTGTACCTGTTGTACCGATGGAGATGGATTGTCCGGAGCAGATGAACACATCAGGACCTGCATTTGCAGTAGGTTGTGGAGCGGAAGTCACCACAACGGTGTCGGAGGTAACACAACCATTGAGCGTTGTGGTCACGATATAGGTTGCTGTAGTAGGCGTGGTGCCGGTGTTGTTGAGTGTGAGTGTTGGGTTGGATA
>JBEAXM010000229.1:0-4314 GCA_041159805.1 Bacteroidota bacterium | reverse complement strand
GGGAAAACTGCAATGGATTCGATTTGCATGAGGGGCGGTTTTTGTGTTCGGATTTGATTTGAAGGCAACGTTATTCCTTTTCAAATTTAAGGAAAAAACTGAATGCAACATTTCCGTATTTCCTTTCAAATTCGAATGAATGCAGATTCGCCAAGGATTCCCTTGAGGGGTGCTCGATGACCAGGATTCCATTTGTGTTCAGTAAGTCCTTTTCGAATACTGTTTGATGCAATTCATTCCGGTAAGTGGCATCGAACGGCGGATCAGCAAAAATCAAATCAAATTTCGATTTGCAGTTTGTGAGATATTTGAATACATCCGATTTGATTGGCTTGATCGATTCATCCATGAGCTTTTTGGCTGTGGATTCAATGAATTTGATGCAGCCCGCATCCCTATCCACGCAAGTGACCGTTTTGCAACCACGGGATGCCAACTCCATGGTTATGGATCCGGTTCCGCTGAAAAGGTCCAAGCTATCGCATTCATGCAACTCGATACGGGATTGAAGCAGGTTGAACAAGCCGGTTTTCGCAAAATCAGTTGTTGGCCTTACAGGCAGGTTGCCTGGGGGCACAAAACTCCTGCCTTTGTATTTGCCACTTATGATACGCAAAGTGGACCGCAAAAAAGGTTGAAAAACCGGCTGCCGTCCAGAAAGGAGAATTCCGGTTCGTAGGTGTAAACGGATGGAAGTCCGGATAACCTACAGTTGGTAATGTATTTGCCGGCGAGTATGAAGGATTCGTTCTCCTTGTTGATGTCACCGGTAAAGAATACATCGGCGGTTTCCGGATTGAGGTGCAGCTGTTCAAAGACCAATAGCAGGTAATAGATGAGCTCCTCGGGTGTCTTGAATTCAAACCTGTTGTGGAACATCAGGTTTGATGCCTTGACAACGGTGACTTGCATCGATTCGTTGATGATATCCACCAGAACCAAGGAGTCTTTTCCTGGACCGGCAATGGATGTCATGTAAAGCAGCCGTAAGGATGAGCCATGGTGGAACTGCGCCTGCTTGAACTTTTGTCCGATGGTTGCGTGAATGGAGCTTTGGAAATAATGGCAATTGACAACACTCAGAATAGGCAATTGGTCAAACCCGCTCGCTTCGAATTTGTGGGGAGGACCGAAACAAATGGATAGTTGCTCTTCAACTGTTTGTGAATCGAACAATGGCTCTGGAACAAAAATGCAGCGGTCGTTTTTGATGCTGCAAACGACCTTTCTGAAGTTATCGGCGACTTGAAGGAGTTCGGAATTTTCCAACACACTTCGGAAATGTGTTTCCCCTGGATCATTGCTTACCCAATGTTCGAAAGCTATGAATCTTCTTGAAGTCGGGTTGGCAATTGCGATGGATGTACCATCCAATCCCATTTCCAAATAAAGGTCCAGTACCCCGCTCAGACTTCTTTCAAGGCCCGGTCCCTTGATTTGTAAATCGGCCTTTAATGTTTCATTCATGGGTCTTGAAGCGCTGGGTCCGATAACAAGCATTTGGTGTATACTGCATAAGAGGACCTAACACAAAAATAACCAATTTCGGCTTCTGTTCCATTCAGAGGTTTTTAATTACGTTTCTTTACATATGGATCAGTCGGCCGACAACTTGCGGAAAATGATAGAGGACTCCCTGTTGAGCCATTTACGTTTCCAGCCCACTGAGGGGCAACGTTTACTCGTGGGGAGGCTCGCCAATTTCATGGCAATCAGTGGAACCGGTGACACCTACATAGTAAAGGGCTATGCAGGTACTGGAAAAACCACAATGGTTGGCGCAATTGTAAAAACAGTATCGTTGTTGGGCGCCAAGGCGGTTTTATTGGCACCTACCGGACGTGCCGCTAAAGTCATGACTGGATATTCCGGAAGGAGGGCTTTCACCATACACAGACGAATATACAGGATGGATGTGGGTGAAGGTGGGGGATTCTCCATGAAGTTGGCTGCGAACAACAACAAGAACACATTTTTCATTGTTGATGAGGCCTCCATGATACCCGAGCAGCCATCAGGTTTTGGCTCCAACGCCCGAAGCTTATTGAAAGACCTGATTGATTATGTTGGACAAGGGGATTCCTGTCGTTTGATATTGGTTGGGGACACGGCTCAATTACCACCTGTTGGCGAGGAGCACAGCCCTGCGCTCGATGTCAGGCATCTCATTTCAAGATTCGACGTTCGTGCTGGACATTTTGAACTCACGCAGGTTGTGAGGCAGGAGCTTGAGAGCGGAATCCTTTTCAATGCAACAATGCTTCGAAAGAACATTTTGGATGGCAAGGGCTTCAGCTTTAATACTGCCTTTGCCGACATCCAACGCATTTCCTCTGCTGATGTGGGTGAGCAATTGGCAAGCGATCACGGCAAGTATGGAACAGATCAGGTGATTGTGGTATGCAGGTCAAACCGGTCCGCCAACAATTACAATCGGCAAATCCGTTATGGTTCAATGTGGTTTTCCGACGAGATCAATGCTGGCGACCATTTGATGTGCACCAAGAATAATTATCATTGGCTTGAATCCGCAGAAGGTCCAGGATTCATTGCAAACGGCGACATGCTGCGCGTGGTTCGGGTGAACAACTTCAGTGAAATGTATGGTTTTCGTTTTGCAAATCTCACCTTGGAATTCACCGATTATTCGGATATGCCTCCATTTGACGCCATGGTGAATCTGGACAGTCTATACACCGAAGCGCCTTCTCTAACCAGTGAGCAATCCGACCAACTGTATCAAAAGGCACTTGAACGAATCGATGGCGCTTCATCCAAATCGGCAAAGTCGGCTTTTTTAGCAAATGACCCTTACTTCCAAGCGCTCCAGGTCAAATTTGGATATGCCGTTACATGTCACAAGGCGCAGGGTGGACAATGGAAAGTTGTTTATGTTGACCAAGGTTACCTGACGGAGGAGTTGATCGATGTTAACTATTGGAGATGGCTGTATACGGCCGTGACGCGTGCCACTGAAAAGCTATATCTGGTTAATTTTTCGGAAAGGTTTTTCGGGTCAACGGACTCCTAGCTCGGGATGATAACCGGGAACTTTTCTGAAATAATCCTGCATCTTGGCAATATCTTTTTCCAAGTCGCCAGAAGTGAAAAGCGGAGGTTCTATGACTACGCGTTTTGTTTGGTAGTTCATAGCAATCATTACAATTGGAATGTTCAATTTGTTGGCAATATGCCAAAATCCGGTCTTCCAAACGGGAGCATAGCTACGGGTGCCTTCAGGAGTCAGACAGATCGAAAATTTTTCCTTCGAATTATAAATGTCGCAGACGGCATCCACAAACTTGTTGTTTTTTGAACGGTCCACCGGGTAGCCACCCAATGCTCTGAAAATCCAACCATAAGGAAACTTGAATAATTCCTTCTTGCCAGCGAATTTGGTGTCAACCCCCATAACACTTCGTGCTCCAAGACCCACCATGAAGTCCCAGTTGCTGGTGTGAGGCGCAACTACCATCACAAACTTTTTTAAGTCTTTTGGGATTTCGCCAACTACCTTCCAACCTCTTAACTTGAAGAAAAGTCTGTAAATGGATCCTAGCATGGATTGGAATTAGTACAACTACATAACAAAGAAAGACACAATAATTCATTTTTTGGAACGATTATTGAAATGGTTTTGCGATAATCAAAAGAATCATGAAATACGGAATTAACATGCTGCTAATCAGCGCCCTGTTGATTGGCTTGACTTCGTGCGGCTCTGTGCCTGCTTCATTTACTCAAAATACCCGGACAAAGTACGATTTGAGTGCTGAGGATTTGAGATCATTGCAGTTTTACGTCAGCAACGACATAGTGTTAACCCGGTATTCAAGGGAGGACAAGAAAGCTACGCAAGGCGGAGAGCTAACCTTATTGAAGGATGAGGTTCTGGAGCGCATTGTTATCAGATCAGGTACACCATGCTTGGTGCATGAAGTGATTGACGGAAATAGGATTGCATTCTCTTTCGAGGATGGTGCATCCCGGTATTTGGTTTTTGGAAACATCCGTAATCAAGATGGAAGGTACACCTTGCAGGCGTTGGATTGGAAAAATGAAAAAGGCGGATTGGTCAACTACGGGGAAAAGGAATACTATGCAAGTCCGGAAAGCAGAGAGGCCTACATTTACCTGATGGTGAAAAGTCTCGAAAGATTCAAGATGGATCAAAAAGTGGTTAAAGGAAAAACCTTGAACTGATTTAGGTGGTGGGACGTACTGGGCTCGAACCAGTGACCCCTGCCTTGTCGAGGCAGTGCTCTGAACCAACTGAGCTAACATCCCATGGCTACTGCAAATATAGGAATTGTA
>JBEAXM010000186.1:0-14027 GCA_041159805.1 Bacteroidota bacterium | reverse complement strand
GTGGTTATTTGACCTAAAGAGCAGTTTTTCACAACTTCCATGATGTGTTCAAACATGTTTTCGTTTCGAACTGCGGCCATTTGGAGCATGTGAAGTTGTTGGTCACTATTTGCCTTACCCCTTTTGTGTAAGGAGGCAAGAGTGTCTAATTGCTCCTGTTTCTCCTGTTCAGTGGCGCGTATGACTTCTTGCGGAAGGATGGTTGGCGATCCCTTGGATGACAAGAAGGTGTTTACACCTATGATTGGAAGTTCACCGGTATGTTTGAGGGTTTCGTAGTAAAGACTCTCTTCCTGGATCTTGCCTCGTTGATACATGGTTTCCATGGAGCCGAGCACACCACCGCGTTCGGTGATTCGGTCAAACTCGGTTAACACGGCTTCCTCAACCAAATCGGTTAGCTCCTCTATGATATAGGAACCTTGTAACGGATTTTCATTTTTCGCTAGTCCAAGCTCACGGTTGATGATGAGCTGAATCGCCATTGCCCTTCGGACACTTTCCTCTGTGGGAGTGGTGATGGCCTCATCGTAGGCGTTTGTATGCAATGAATTACAATTGTCATAGATGGCATACAATGCTTGCAGGGTTGTACGTATGTCGTTGAAATCAATCTCCTGTGCATGTAAGGATCTGCCGGATGTTTGAATGTGGTATTTCAACATCTGGGACCTTTCATTGGCCTTGTACTTATGCTTCATGGCCTTTGCCCAGATCCGACGGGCAACCCTGCCGATAACCGAATATTCAGGATCGATCCCATTGGAGAAGAAAAACGAAAGATTGGGAGCGAAGGCATTCACATCCATGCCCCGGCTGATGTAGTACTCCACATAGGTGAAGCCGTTGGCCAAGGTGAATGCCAGTTGGGTGATGGGGTTGGCTCCTGCCTCTGCAATGTGATAACCGGAAATACTGACAGAATAGAAATTCCGTATGTTCTGTTCGATGAAGTACTGTTGCATATCACCCATCAACCGCAAGGAGAATTCGGTTGAAAAGATGCAGGTGTTTTGTGCTTGATCCTCCTTGAGGATGTCCGCTTGTACCGTACCACGAACTGCAGATAGTGTCTTGGATTTGATTTTGCCATACACTTCGGCAGGCAACACCTGGTCACCGGTGACTCCCAAAAGCATCAATCCCAACCCGTCATTACCATCCGGTATCGGGTAATTGTACTTGGGCCTTTGCGTTCCAAGGGCCTTGTAAATTTCATTAATCTTCTGCTCAACCTCCTCAACCAAGCCATGCTCACGAATGTGAAGCTCGCACTGTTGGTCTATTGCAGCGTTCATGAAAAACGCCGCAACAATGGAAGCCGGTCCATTGATGGTCATGGAAACCGAAGTGGCCGGATCACACAGGTTGAATCCGGAATACAACTTCTTGGCATCATCCAGGCAGCAAACAGACACACCTGAATTTCCTATTTTACCGTAAATGTCGGGACGAAGATCCGGGTCCTGACCATATAATGTCACTGAGTCAAACGCGGTAGAAAGACGTTTGGCTGGAAGTCCCTTCGAAACATAATGGAACCGTTTGTTGGTGCGCTCCGGACAACCTTCACCGGCAAACATCCTAGTGGGGTCTTCGTTCTCTCGTTTGAACAGGAACACTCCCGCTGTGTAAGGGAACTCTCCAGGCACATTCTCTTGAAGTAGCCAACGCAGCAGGTCGCCCCATGCCTTGAATTTTGGGAATGCAACTTTGGGAATTCGTTGTCGCGAAAGGGACTCGGTGAATGTTTGCACTTTCAGCACTTTGTCGCGAACGCGAAACTCATAGAAATCCTTTTTGTAAAGCTCTACCTTGGCGGGAAGCTCTTCCAACAGTTTTCGATTCGTTCCATCGAGCAGGAGCTCAAGTTCACCATATCTTTTTTCCAAAGCGGACTTGAGGTTGGCCTGCTCGCTTTCATCACCTAATGATTCAATAGTGGTTCGAATGGCGAACAGTTTTTGAGCAATCGTACATTGTTCAACCACCCATTGGTCGTATTTACGGTTGTTTTCCGATATTTCACTCAAGTATCGGGTTCGGTTGGGCGGAATGATGAATATCTTCTCGCTTGGTTCGTCGTTCACTTGGAAAGTGGAGGAAAGCGGTGCTCCTGTTTTATTGGAAACCGTATTCATGACCTTCCGGTACAAGCGGTTCATTCCCGGGTCATTGAATTGTGATGCGATGGTGCCGAACACAGGTATTTCCTCGTCGGGGGTATCCCAAAGTTGATGGTTACGCTTGTATTGCTTGGTTACATCGCGCAATGCATCGGCGGCGCCTCGCTTATCGAACTTGTTCAACGCAATGATATCGGCAAAATCGAGCATGTCGATTTTTTCCAATTGGGTTGCAGCACCATACTCGGGAGTCATTACATATAACGAAACATCGCTATGGTCAGTGATCTCCGTGTCGGATTGTCCGATTCCGGATGTCTCCAGGATGATCAAGTCGAACAAGGACGCTTTTACAATTTCAACGGCTTCTTTAACATGTTTGGACAATGCCAAGTTGCTTTGCCTGGTTGCCAACGATCGCATGTAAACCCTTGGGTTGCGGATGGCATTCATCCGTATGCGATCACCAAGCAGGGCTCCACCCGTTTTTCTTTTGGATGGATCCACCGAGATGATTGCAATGTGCTTCTCCGGGAATTCGATCAGGAACCTACGAACCAATTCATCAACTAATGATGATTTGCCTGCTCCACCGGTTCCTGTTATTCCTAGAACAGGGGTTTGCGACGCAGATGATAGTTTTGAAATCTCAGGGTAAACCGTGTCAAAAACATCAGGATGGTTTTCGGCTGCTGAAATCAAACGTGCTATGTCTCTGGGGTCCTTGTCTTGTAAGCGCTTATGTTCTTCATGTATGGTATTCCCTGTGGGGAAATCACACTTTTCCAACATGTCATTGATCATGCCTTGCAGTCCCATCGCCCTTCCGTCGTCGGGGGAATAGATCCTGCTGATTCCGTATGCATGCAGTTCATCGATTTCTTCAGGAAGAATAACGCCTCCGCCTCCGCCGAAAATGCGCACATGACCGCACCCGCGCTCCTTGAGAAGGTCGAACATGTACTTGAAATACTCCATGTGTCCACCTTGGTAGCTGGTTAAAGCTATGGCATTGGCGTCTTCCTGTATGGCGCATTCAACAACCTCCTGGGCACTTCTGTCGTGGCCCAAATGAATCACCTCAGCTCCACTGGCTTGAATGATTCGCCTCATGATGTTTATGGAAGCGTCGTGGCCGTCAAAAAGACTGGCCGCAGTAACCACTCGGATCTTGTTTTTTGGAGAATACTTATCTACTTGCATACCCTGCAAATTTAAGAAATTACCCCTTTGGCTTGAATCATTTAAATATTTGATAATTAGATATATAAATATAGCTCTGGGTGTTTGTTGCCTCAATAACACTTGGCTACATTTGTCCTTGTGTTTTTTATTCTGTCCAAAATCCTAAAGTTTATCCTGGATCCCTTTAACTGGGTGTTGGTATTATTCCTTATTGGACTTTACAAGCTTTATCGTAGGAACGGAGGCAGGGCTTATCTGACCACCTCAATGGTTTTGACCCTTGTTTTTTCAAATCCCTTGCTGAGTAACCTAGCTGTTCGTTGGTGGGAGCCTGATACGTATCCTGACAGTCTAATTGTTGAACCTTACGAATTAGGCATATTGCTTTCAGGAGCCACCCGGGGACTTGATCTGAAAGCCGATCGGCCGATTTATGGTTCCGGAGCTGACCGGGTATTACAAACCGTAGCTCTCTACAAGCAAGGAAAGATCAAACGTATTTTGCTCACTGGTGGTTCAGGAAGCGTAGAGCATCCAGATCAAAGGGAGTCTTACTGGATCAGAAAGGTTTTGTTAGATGCTGCTATTCCCGATTCGGTCATTTATGTCGAGAATGAATCCAGAAACACATGGGAGAATGCAAAGTTCAGTACAGAGCTTGTGAAAAGGAAACAAGAGCTTTCGGGTCGAAAACTGCTTATCACTTCCGCATTCCACATGAATCGTGCACAGGCGTGTTTCAAGAAAGCTGGACTGCAGTTCGATATTTATCCTGTTGAATCGGGTAAGAGTGCCATAAGTTGGAATCCATATCGAATCATCATACCCGATGTACAGGCCATTTCCACGTGGGATCGACTCATTCATGAATGGATTGGTTACCTGATGTACCGAACCATGGGTTATTTGTAAAATAATTGAACTAATTTTGATTTGTCAAACAATCTAATACACCCTTCTATTTTGAAAAACATTTCCATCGCACTCAATCTCATTCTGATTTTAGCAGTAGGATTCCTCTATTATAAAGTTTATTCTTCCGATGAAAAGCCGGTAGCTCTTCCGATGACTGGTAGCTCCATGCCCGGTGATGCCATTGTTTTTGTTAATTCCGACAGCTTGCTCAAGGGTTACAATCTGTACAATGAACTGCGCAAAAAACTGGAAAATAAACAAGACAGTGTTGACCAATTGCTGAAGTCGAGGACCAAGAGTTTGGAATCTGAAATCGCGGCCTATCAATCAAAGGCAGAGACCATGGCCCCTAACGCGAGAATGGCAACCGAAGAGAAACTGATGCGCCAACGAGATGCCCTGGTGATGGAAGAAAACAAGCTGATGAGCGAATTGCAGACTGACGAGTCGGCTATGAGCGACTCCGTTCATGCCCATTTGACCGGTTATCTTAGGGAATATAACAAGAGCCAGAACTACTTCTTCATTCTTGGCTATCAAAGAGGGAATGGCATACTGCTTGCCAATGATTCGTTGGATATAACCAAGAAGGTCCTTGAGGGTTTGAATAAGAAGAAGTGATTTAACGGTTGTTGCCGCCCAATCCTGCGATTTGTTCCCTGAGCACTTGTATTTTTTCCTCCGCGTCTGATTTTTTCTTTTGCTCTAGCGCGATGACTTCAGGTTTGGCACCTGTCATGAACCGTTCGTTTTGAAGTTTCCTGTCCACTGAGGCCAAAAAGCCCTGTACGTATTCAATCTCCTTGGTGAGCTTGGCTATTTCTTCTTCCGTATTGATTTGCTCTTTGATATCAAGGAAGTATTCGCCTGAACCGGCAAGTATTGGAACCATATGGCTTTGCTTGTCGGATGTTTCTTCAATGGAGGAGATGTTGCAGAGCTTTGATATGGCTTCTGAATAAGGTTGTATGGAATATTCGGTTCCCCAAAGGTGCAGCATCCTTAATGGCTCCTTGTTGGGTATGTTTGATGACTTTCGAATGTTTCTAACTTGAGAAACCAGTTGTTGCATGGCATTGAATGCCTGCTGGGTTTTTGGATCGATTACACCTTCCTGTGGCCAGCTCGATACCATGATGCTCTCCTTTTGATTTCGTTGAGCAAGGTGGTGCCAGATTTCCTCAGTGATGAAGGGCATGAATGGGTGCAGGAGTTTCAGTAAGGCCTCGAAGCATTGCACGGTCTCACGGCATGTGACATCGTCAAGTGTGCCACCCATATCGGGTTTGATCAGTTCCAGGTACCATGAGCAAAAGTCATCCCAAACCAATCTGTATACTGCCATGAGGGCTTCCGAGAGACGGTATTTGGAAAAAAGGTCGTTTATATTGGCGGTTTCGTTCGCTATATGTTGCTTGAGCCATGTCACAGACTCCTTATTCCTTTCCGTAGCAATTGGATTGGTGGTTGCGTGTTGTTGCCAATTGTTGATCAGCCGGAATGCGTTCCAGATTTTGTTGGCGAAATTTCGTCCCTGTTCACAGAGCGATTCATCGAATGGCAAGTCGTTTCCTGCTGGAGAGGAGAAGAGCATACCCGTGCGCACACCATCGGCTCCGTATTTTGCAATCAAGTCCAAGGGGTCAGGTGAATTACCTAATGACTTTGACATCTTCCGGCCAAGTTTATCACGAACGATGCCAGTCAGATAAACATTGGTAAACGGTTTCTCACCCATGTATTCGTAGCCGGCAATGATCATTCTTGCAACCCAGAAAAACAAAATCTCGGGTGCGGTAACCAAGTCGTTGGTGGGGTAGTAGTACTTGATGTCGGCGTTACCAGGTGATTTGAACCCGTCGAACACCGATATCGGCCAGAGCCATGATGAAAACCACGTGTCCAGCACATCCTCATCCTGGTGTATGATGGTGTCGGTTGTGAAATCCTTGTTCCTGGATGCGAATAGAGTCCTTGCTTCCTGCTCGGTTTTGGCCACAACGTAATCGCCATGTTGATCATACCATGCGGGAATGCGTTGTCCCCACCATAGCTGTCGGGAGATGCACCAATCGTGCACGTTCTCCATCCAATGTCTGTATGTGTTTTTGAATTTATCAGGCACCAAACGGATGTTGTCATTCATCACGTTTTCCAAGGCCGGCTTGGAGATCGTATCCATCTTCAAGAACCATTGCATGGAAAGGCGTGGCTCAATGACTGCATTGGTTCGCTCGGAAAATCCTACATTGCTCTTGTATGGTTCAGACTTGACCAAATGTCCTTTGGCATCCAGGTCTTTCACGATTTTTTTGCGAACCACGAAACGGTCTTCGCCGATATAGTGGCCAGCGGCATCGCTGAGTTTACCATCGGGAGTTAATGTGTCAATGGAGGGGAGCTTATGCTTCAAGCCAAGCTGATAGTCATTCAGGTCGTGCGCGGGTGTCACTTTCAACGCCCCGGTACCGAAATCCATTGCAACATATTCATCAGTGATCAATGGAATGCTTCTGTTTGCAATGGGAACGATGATTCTCCTTCCATGCAAGTGTGTGTACCTGCCATCCGAAGGGTGTACGCAAACCGCCGTATCTCCAAGAATGGTTTCCGGCCTGGTGGTGGCAATGGTAATCCATTCATCACTACCCTCCACCTGGTATCTTACATGATATAGCGTGGAATCAACCTCCTTGTAAATCACTTCCTCATCGGAAACTGCGGTCAACCCAACCGGGTCCCAGTTCACCATCCTCGTTCCGCGGTAAATCTGACCCTTTCGGAACAGGTCGATAAAGACGTCTATTACCGCCTCCGAAAGGTCATCTTCCATTGTAAACCTGGTTCGATCCCAATCGCAAGAGGCACCTAGCTTTTTCAATTGCTCGAGGATGATGCCTCCGTATTTTTCCTTCCATTCCCAGGCATGTTTGAGAAAGTCCTCGCGTGAAAGGTCTTTTTTCTCAATACCTTTTTCCTTCAGCATGGCTACCACCTTCGCTTCAGTTGCTATGGAGGCATGGTCGGTTCCAGGAACCCAACAAGCATTTTTACCCATCATTCGTGCCCTTCTTATCAACACATCTTGTATGGTGTTGTTAAGCATGTGACCCATGTGAAGGACACCTGTAACGTTTGGGGGAGGTATTACAATGGTGTATGGCTCCCGGTTGTCGGGAGTGGATTTGAAAAAGCGGTTCTCTAGCCAATATTGGTACCACCTGTCTTCAGATGATGCTGGATCGTATGTTTTTGGGATTTCCATCCTCGCTTGGAATTGAAATTAGTTTGGGAATGTCATCGGTTGATTATTCAAATATCCAAAAAAATGGTGACACCCTTACCTAGACTCAAATTAAAGCACTGAAAAACAACAAAATGAATGGATCTTTATTTTTCACACACACATTTTTTAAGGGGCTTTCATAGAAAATTCATTAAATTGGATTTAGCTTTGGCATGCTTATGGTATTGTGCTGCCCGGCATCGACAGGCAAATGAATTCAACAAAGCCAATCAAACGAAAACACCAAATAAACAAAACAACATGAAAAAAATTATCTATTCCTTGTTCATCGTATTGGGATCATCCCTTTGCGCTTCTGCTCAGGACGATCAAAAAGTCGCTGAGGATCCTAATGCTCCTGAAATCGTATTCGAGAAGGATGTACATGACTTCGGAACCATCGAATACGGTGGCGATGGAAAGTATGAATTCAAGTTTTCAAACACAGGCAAGTCACCTTTGATCATCACCAATGCCCGTGGTTCTTGCGGATGTACGGTTCCAACTTGGCCTAAGGAGGCAATTGGAAAAGGTCAGTCTGGCTCAATCAAGGTTGAATACGACACAAAACGCCCTGGACCCTTCACCAAAACGGTAACTATCAGCTCTAACGGAAAAACCAAGGAGAAAGTGATTACCATCAAAGGAAACGTTACCCAGCCGGATACTACCCCAGATCAAACCCCTTTGAAAAAGGATAACACAGCGGCACCAGTTGAAAACAAGTAATTTGTATCCTTATCTATCCATGAGAACCTTAGTCACCTTCGCATTCCTGGCTTTTTTTGCCATCGGTGCCAATGCACAAAGCAAAAAAGGACCATCCATCAAGTTCGATTACCTCGAATATGATTTCGGTACAATCAAGCAGGGCGACAAGGTTCAACATGAGTTCCGTTTTTCAAGTGACGGAACCGAACCCTTGGTCATATCTCAAGCCCAAGGTTCGTGCGGTTGTACGGTTCCTGATTACCCGAAACAGCCATTGAAAAAGGGCGAGAAGGGTGTGATCAAGGTTACATTCGATTCCGCAGGTAAAATGGGTTCTCAAGACAAGACAGTAACCATCATGTCGAATTCCACAGGAGGGGCGGTTGTGCTACACATTAAAGGTACGATCGAGGCCGCTCCATTGAAAAACGCCCCTGAGTCTAGGCCTATGGAGAAGCCCCATAATTGAAAAAATAGTGTTTTAAGGGTTGATTTAAAAAGATTAGTTTTGCACCTCCGTCCAACGACGGAGGTGTTTTTTTTAACCTAAACCAACATGCCTTCCATATCCCTCAAGGGCTCAGTAATGCCCGCCTCTCCCATCAGGAAACTGATTCCATATGCTGAAAAGGCAAAGCGTGATGGTAAAGTGGTGTATCATTTGAATATTGGACAGCCCGACATAGAGACACCTCAAACCATGTTGGATGCAGTGAAAAACTCCAATCTCAAGGTCATAGAATATAGTCATTCGGCCGGAAACGAATCCTATCGCCGTAAGCTGGTTTCATACTATGCCGCTTTTGGAATCAATCTTGACTACAATGATATCATGATCACCACCGGTGGTTCTGAGGCGATAGAAATTGCCATGATGACCTGTTTGAACGAGGGTGATGAGGTGATTATTCCCGAACCTTTTTACGCAAACTACCTTGGTTTCGGCACTCAGGCAGGTGTGAAGATTTGTCCTATACACTCCAGTATAGAAAACGGTTTTGCGCTTCCTCCCATACAGGATTTTGAAAAACGAATCAACTCTTCAACCAAAGCCATCATGATTTGCAATCCAGGGAATCCTACTGGATACCTGTATACACGCAGTGAACTTGAAGCATTGCGAGACCTCTGTTTGCGACATGATTTGTTTCTTTTTTCGGATGAGGTTTATCGTGAATTTTGCTATGATGGCAAAGAGTATGTTTCGGTAATGTCTTTGTCAGGGATGGAGCAACATGCCGTCATGGTTGATAGTGTATCGAAAAGATATAGCGCTTGTGGAATCCGTATCGGTGCCCTAGTATCGAAGAATAAGGATGTGATGGCGACTGCCTTGAAATTCGGTCAGGCACGGCTAAGTCCTCCCACATATGGACAAATTGCAGCTGAGGCAGCCATTGACACACCCAACTCCTATTTTGAGCAGGTTAAAAAGGAGTATGTTGCCCGACGTGATTTCATGGTTGGTGCGCTAAATAAAATGCCTGGTGTTTTTTGTCCCAAGCCAAGCGGCGCGTTTTATGCGATTGCCAAGTTGCCTATCGACAATGCCGATAAGTTTTGCCAGTGGTTGTTGGAGTCTTTTTCATACGACAACCAAACGGTTATGTTGGCACCTGCAACAGGTTTTTATTCCACACCTGGAGAAGGAGCCAACCAGGTGCGGCTTGCCTATGTTTTGAATCTCGATGCGCTATCCAAAGCCATGATTTGTTTGGAAAAGGCATTGGAGGTTTATCCGGGCAGGACTAATTCTTGATCAGTATCATTGTACCTGGTAGGCATTGTTCCAAAGGTCAATTATAGAGCCGTAACTTTTTTGCAAAAGTTGCCCAACTTTTTCCTTTTCGACCCAAACTGCTTGCGTAATACCTTCTTCAACCTGAGCTGTGGTTGTCTTATTGCCGGTACATTCCATGGCAAACCAGTGGGTTCTCTTAATAAAAGGGTTGCCGTTTAGCAGATATCCGTGGTAGGTGGCTCCTAATTCTCGACTTATTTTCAAGCCATCGATACCGCATTCCTCCTCGACCTCCCTGATGGAAGCCACCAGCGGTGTTTCTCCCGCATCAATTTTCCCTTTTGGGAAGTCCCATACTCCAAAGCGCTCTATTAGCAGAATATGATTGCTTTCAGGGTCGCTGACAATTCCGCCTGCAGCTTCAATCAAATCAACCTTTGAAAGTAAATCGTTTAGGGATTTCAAAGGATCCTGTGAAATGAATTTTATGGAGCTACTGGGGGTTTCCTTGCTAAGTAGTGAGATCACATCTTCCCTTTCCAAAACCTGACTGTTTGGAGCCATGCCCTTTTCAAATAATATCACTGAGTCCCTCAGAAAAACTTTGTAATTTTGCGACATGGGAATTGGAACAACGGCGACAAATGTAGCTGATTTTCTTCTGCAAATTAAGGCGGTAAAACTATCTCCAAACGAGCCATTCAAATGGGCCTCCGGGTGGAAATCGCCAATCTATTGCGATAACCGAATAGCCCTCAGTCACCCTCGTATAAGAACGTATATCCGCCAGGAGCTTGTGAAGTTGGTTGATGAAAAGTTTGGAACACCGGATTTGATTGCTGGTGTTGCAACTGGCGCCATTGCACAAGGTGTATTGGTGGCCGAGTCCAAGGGTCTTCCTTTCGTTTATGTGCGCCCCACGCCTAAAGACCACGGCACCAAGAGTCAGATAGAGGGTGAGATTAAGCACAATCAGTCGTGTGTTGTGGTGGAAGATTTGATATCCACAGGACAAAGCAGCTTGAAAGCCGTGCATGCGCTTCGGGAAGCGGGTGTGGTCGTCAAGGGGATGGTGTCCATTTTCACCTATGGATTTCCCATATCCGCGAAAGCATTCAAGGACGCTTCGTGTCCTATTTACTCACTGAGTAATTACGATACGTTAATAGATAGGGCTTCCACCTTAGGGTACATCAGTGACAAGGACCTGGAGCGCCTTCGGGTTTGGAAGGAAGATCCTGAAAATTGGTCTTGAATTACCATCGGGGCTTTTAATTAAAAACGAAACGAATCTCTTTGGGTCCAAGAATAATTCTTGCTCCTTCAATTTCCATTATCAACTGTCCGTTTTCATCAACCCCTTTGATGGTTCCATCTGATAATTTACCGTCGTAAACGAACCGCCGTGTTTGATTCAAACCAAATAGTCTGCCCATATACGCTTTGGTGATTTCATATTGCTTCCCTGGATCTGACTCTAAACATTCAAAAAAACCACTGATACTATTTCTCAATTGTATAGTGAACTCATCTATGTGGTCCACTTGATTCCCGTCGATTGATAAAAGGGAAATCGCCTTTGGCTCGTATTCACTGAAAGTGGTTTGGTTTAGATTTACACCCACTCCGATGATGCTGTGCTGAATTGCGTTTCCACGAAGGGAATTTTCAACAAGCACCCCTGCTATTTTTCTTTCACCAAACAAAATGTCGTTTGGCCATTTTATGGACAATGGCGCCTTTGTGTAATTCTCTAAAACTTCGCAAATGGCAACACTAACCAACTGATTGATGATAAAAAGACTTTGAGTATTCAAGAAAGCCGGGAAAAAGATAAACGACGCCAACATGTTTTTGCCAGGTTCACTTTCCCATTTGTTACCTTTTTGCCCTTTCCCTGCGGTTTGGTAATCAGCCATAATGGCAGTCCCATTGGTCACATTGCCCGCCTCCAAAAGCGATTGGGCAAAGCGGTTTGTGGAATCGATTTCCTTTAATCGAACAAGACCTTCGAGACTATTATTCATTGATCTGAAAATGAACTAATTGTGAGGTCATTAAAATCCATTAACTTTGTTCAAAATTAATTAATCAGGCCTCATGCCAGCCAGTCGCGCAAAAACCTCAAGAGCAACATCCAAAAAAGCCATTAAGCCTAAGGTTGATTTGCTAGAGGCCATAATACTAGGAGCCCAAGAGAAGAAGGCAAAGGATTTGGTTGTTCTGGATTTGAAATCGACAGGCTCATCTTTAGCCGATTTTTTTGTGGTTTGCCACGGAGATTCGAAGACACAAGTGGATGCCATTGCTCATTCAGTTGAGGATGAGGTGTATAAGTTAACCGGCGAAAGGCCCGTTTACACAGAAGGTTTTACCAACTCGGAGTGGATTCTTTTGGATTACATAAACATTGTAGTACATGTGTTCCACTTTGAACAACGCGACTATTACGGAATCGAGAAATTTTGGGCTGATGCCAAAACAAAAAAGATTGCTTGAACAATAGCTCAAGTGGATTGTTAAACTGCCACATCTTTTGCTCCATATTGCTGTGGCATGGATATTGACCTTTACCCGTTCACAAATGAAAACCCATCCAATGTCTGACCAAAACAACCAACAAGAAGGGCAAAGCCAAGGCTCAGGGAACAAGTTTCCTAAAAAGGGAAGCCCTCGATTTGGCTTCAATTTTTATTGGGTCTATGCCATATTGATCATCATAATCTTTGCCATAAACTTCATGGATTTCGGTGGTCAGACCATGGAAACCACCTGGAACGAGTTCAAGCGCGAAAACCTTTTAACCCATGATGTGGAACGATTGGAGGTGATCAACCGTGAGTTGGTCAATGTTTACATCAAGAGGGACAGCTTGGTCAAGGAAAAATATAAACCCGTTGCCAAAAAACCATTCGGAGAAACGCTCAACGAAGGACCGCACTACCGTTTTGCCATAGGAGATGTTGGCGATTTCGAAAAGAAGCTTGAGGAAGCCCAGCAGGGTTTCTTAGAAAATCAAAAGGTTGATGTCACCTACAAAAACAATGAGAGGAGTTTGTTCGACTTCTTCCTGACCTGGTTGTTTCCAATCATCTTATTGGTCCTACTATGGATGTTCCTGTTCAGAAGAATGGGCGGCGGCGGTGGTGGAAGCCAGATTTTCAATATTGGTAAGTCAAAGGCGCAACTTTTCGACAAGGACATGCAGGTAAAGGTCACATTCAACGACGTTGCTGGATTGGAAGAGGCGAAGGTGGAGGTCATGGAAATCGTTGATTTTTTGAAGAACCCCAAGAAGTACACTTCTCTTGGAGGAAAAATCCCAAGGGGCGCTCTTCTGGTGGGTCCTCCGGGTACTGGTAAAACGTTGTTGGCTAAAGCCGTTGCCGGTGAAGCCCAGGTTCCGTTCTTCTCGCTCTCAGGATCTGATTTCGTTGAAATGTTTGTAGGGGTGGGTGCAAGCAGGGTAAGGGACTTGTTCAAGCAAGCGAAGGAAAAGGCACCCGCAATCATTTTTATTGATGAAATTGATGCCATTGGCCGTGCAAGAGGTAAGGCACCTTCGTTCAGTGCAAATGACGAAAGGGAAAGCACCCTGAACCAGCTTTTGACTGAAATGGATGGCTTTGGATCCAACAGTGGTGTAATCATTTTGGCTGCAACCAACCGTGCCGATGTTCTAGACAGGGCTCTTTTGCGACCAGGCCGATTCGATAGGCAGATCTATGTTGAGTTGCCAGACTTAAACGGCAGGAAAGAGATTTTCAAAGTCCATTTGAAACCCGTAAAAACAGACTCCACAGTTGACATTGATTTCTTGGCCAAACAAACACCTGGATTCTCGGGCGCCGACATTGCAAATCTGTGTAACGAGGCCGCTCTCATAGCAGCCAGAAGGAACAAGAGCTTGGTGGATAAGCAGGATTTTCTTGATGCGGTTGATCGTGTAATCGGAGGTTTGGAGAAGAAAAACAAAATCATTTCCGCGCACGAGAAAAAAGTGATTGCATTCCACGAGGCGGGCCATGCAACGGTTAGCTGGCTTCTCAAGCATGCTCATCCC
>JBEAXM010000091.1:0-6806 GCA_041159805.1 Bacteroidota bacterium | reverse complement strand
TAGTACCTATGAAGAAGGTAAAGGCTACGTAGTTGTCACTACCAATTGTTAAATGTTCCATTTTGTTTAATTTTTAGGTTACAAACATTCAACAAAGCCAAACGCGTAATTGTTTTTACCATTCCTTGACAAAAAATGTCATTATTCCAATAAATATTAGGACGATGATGGACAAAAGTGATTTCCTGTAGATTTTTATGGAATCAAGAACTTTTCGCGTCTGATGATTATCAATCTCGGACCTTAAACAATTAAATCTTTCAGAACATGAAAAACCTCATCATCTTGATCAGCATGGTCTTTTGTAGCCATTGCCTGTTTGCTAATGAAAAACTAACTAAGTCAAAAGTGGAACGGGTTACCATTTTCACTCAAGGCGCCCAAGTTTTCAGGACCTCCAACATATCTGTTGGCGCTGGTATCACTCATTTGGTCTTCTCAGGGCTTACCACGGGAATTAATCCATCCTCCATACAGGCAGGAGGCAAGGGGTCGTTTGTGGTAACGGATGTGAAGCACCGGATTAAATATCCTGAACCGGTTCAGGCGGCTGCCGTTCCAAAAGCCATCACCACACAAATTGAACAAATGGAAGACTCATTAACGGAGTTGGGCTTCCGCAAGGAGGAGTTACAGGATCGACTGAACTCTTTACAGTTGGAGAAGGATATGATTGTAAAAAACAAACTTGCAAAAGGGGAGGGAAAGAGCGACTCTTTGGAGGTGCTGAAGCAAGCGATGGATTTTTTCCATAAGCGTCTTGGAGAATTGAACACGATGATCGGTAAAACGAAACGTGACCAATATCGTAACACGGAATCCATCCAACAGGTGACACTAAAGCTGCAAGAACTAAGGGCCTATAAGCATGATACGGAGCCAGAAAAACCCTATCAACCCGACAACCAAATCGTGGTCACCATCAGTGCAGATGCGCCTGCCACCGGATTGGTTGAATTCAGTTATTTGGTGAGTGGGGCAGGTTGGACTCCCTCTTATGACCTCAGAGCATCCAACACCAACGAACCGGTAAAACTGACTTACAAGGCAAACGTGTATCAAAGCACCGGCGAGGATTGGAATGGCGTTCGAATCAAGTTGAGCACTTCAAATCCCAATCGAAGTCATATCAAGCCGTCCTTGCCTGTTTGGTATTTGAGTTATTATACCGCGCAAAGGCAAACCATAACTGGTGGTGCTCGTTCACAATCTACAGACAATGCCGGTTACATCACCCGCGATATGGAAGAATCCTATTCAAACCAGCTGAAATCAATGTCACCTGCCGAGTCTTCTGCAAACTTTTCTCAATTGATCGAGACTATGGCGAATGTGGAGTTTGAGATCAAATTGGATTATGACATTCCATCCGATGGAAATGCGCATATGGTTGCTGTTAAAACGGAAAGTCTGCCGTCCACTTATACGCATTACCTGGTTCCCAAGGTTGAAAGCGAAGCGTTTTTATTGGCACGGGTCACCGGTTGGGAAAACCTTAATCTGCTGCCTGGCAATGCCAATTTGTTTTATGATGGGACGTACGTCGGGCAAACGGTCATCAACCCGAATGTCATCAACGACACTTTGGATCTGGCAATGGGACGCGACCAAGCCATCACGGTCACCAGAACACGATTAAAGGACAAGGAGTCCAACAAGCTGTTTGGAACTGAAATTACCCGCACCATCGCATATGAACTACGCATCAAAAGCAACAAGGGGAGATCCATTAGTTTGAAGGTGGAGGATCAAATTCCTGTTCCAGGGATGAAAGAAATCAAGGTTGAGTTGAAGGATTCGGACAAGGCCGACTTCAACCCTACAACGGGCTCCTTGACTTGGGATTTCAAGATGGATTCGAAAACATACAAGTCGATAAAGTTCAGTTACGAGGTGACCCACAACAAGGATATGCCCCTGAGCATGTTTTGATATTGCACTTCGTTTTTTGAGCCGCATGGTTGGTCCACCGTGCGGCTTTTTCTTTTTCAAATAACTGTTATACTTTTACTTCAAACATAGACATGATGACATTCCTTAAGAATTTTTTAGCCGTTGTTGTCGGACTGGTTATCGGCGGACTTTTGAACAAGCTGATTCTAAAAATCAACGGATCCTTGATACCGCTTCCGGCAGGTGTTGATGTTTCTACGGAGGCGGGACTGGTAAATACCATCAAATTATTCAACCCGATAAATTTTTTGGCTCCATTCCTGGCCCATGCCATTGGAACATTTGTGGCGGTATGGGTCACCACCAAACTCGCCGTTACCAAGAGTTGGAATATTGCAAGGATTCCCGGCATACTCTTTTTCATAGCTGGAGCATATATGGTTTATTTGCTTCAGGCACCTCTTTGGTTTGAAACCATAGATCTGGTTTTTGCTTTTTTGCCAATGGCATGGTTGGGTTTTTTACTTGCCCGACCGAATAAAAAAACGAATCAAGGTTGAGCACCCGATTGCATTCCCTCATCAGATTTCCAATAAGCATCCGGTCCATCTTCAACCTCTGCATCATTATCGATTTCCCATGAATAAGCAGGCCGTTGAGGTCCCTGGCCTCTGTAAATAACAGCCATCAGAAGTCCGGCACATGAGCCGAACAAATGACCTTCCCAAGAATTCTCTTCTACAATTGGAAGTATTCCCCATATCAAACCACCATAGAGGAACACAACAAGCAGCGACAACGCCATTAATCTACGGTCTTTGCGGAAAACTCCACTGAAAAACAGGAATACGGTGAGCCCGTAAATAATGGCACTGGCTCCTACATGGAAAGAGGGACGGCCTCCTAACCACAGCCAAAAACCGCTCAACAGCCAGATCCAAACGCCAACCTTTAACGCCAAACGCCTGTAGAAGTACACCAAACCGGTGACCAGCACCAATAATGGGATCGAGTTGGATATCAGATGTTCGAAGTCTCCATGAAGAAATGGCATGGTGATGACGCCTCTGAGTCCTGAAAAGGTTCTAGGAAACAACCCATAGTCGTAAAGCCGACATTCGTAAAACCATTCGTACAGCTTCACCGACCATATGGCCAACACAAAGAACAAGCCAGGGAGGAAGCTGATGGCGATTCTTACCAGGTCATTGTTTTTCCGCATCATGTAAAGTTCTTGCTTTTTGGTGAATAATTTTATGCATCCCTACGATATCGCCAAGTCACGTTCGGTATTTTTGTGTCGTGGAAATGATTCGTACATCCGTCCTTTCTGGCCATTCGGGTTCCGTTTATGCTTTGGCTTGTGATAATCACAACCGCTGCTTTTCAGGTGGAGGCGACCGTATTGTTGCCGAATGGGATTTGGACAAACCAGATGATGGAGTGGTCATGGCCAAGGTTCATGACATAGTTTATTCCATCTTGCCTTTACCGAACCATCGCATGTTAGTTGGACAAGCCTCCGGTGGCATACATGTGATCAATTTAGAGACCCGACAGGAGGAGCGTTTGTTGCAATATCATAAGTCGGGCATATTCAATATGGGTTACTCTCCAGTTAACGGCTTGGTCATTTCCCTTACGGGAGATGGTGAACTGGGTGTCATGGAAATGGAAAGCTTGACATTGGCCAGGATGCTGACTCTTGGAGGCGGCAAGCTTCGGGACTTTGATTGGAACAAGGATGAAACACTATTGGCATTGGGATCAGGTGATGGAAGGGTGCGCGTATTCTCTTTTCCGGAGCTCAAGGAAGTTGCATCATGGCAATCGCATCAGGAGGGGTTTTCCACCAATGCGGTTTGTTTTTCTCCTGATGGCAGGTATTTACTGACGGGTTCACGTGACGCACATCTGAAGGTTTATGATGTCAGGGATGACTTCAAACCAATGCTTGATATTCCTGCACACAACTATGCCATTTACAGCATAGTATTTAGCCCCGATGGCAAAGTATTCGCCACGGCGAGCCGGGATAAAACCATCAAGATCTGGGATCCGGAAACATTTGAGGTGATTCAGCGGATTGACAAGGACCGCTCACAAGGACATGTGAATTCTGTAAACAAGGTTGTATGGCATCCCGGCAATGGTAGTTTGATTTCCGCCTCCGACGACCGATCAGTAATGGTTTGGAAGCGTATGTGATAAAAATATGTAGATTTGAATCACATTGGTTGTTTCATACACTTAATTGACAATCCCCAACATTCATTTTGAATCCCAACCTCGACCCCAACCCATCTTCACAGCAGGGAATAGACAAAGAACTTGAAAAGGTTCTACGGCCTGTTGAGTTCGGTGATTTTACCGGACAGGACAAGGTTGTGGAGAACTTGAAGGTTTTTGTTAAAGCCGCCCAAAAGAGATCCGAATCACTTGACCATGTATTGTTACATGGTCCTCCGGGCTTGGGCAAGACCACCTTGGCCAATATCATCGCCAACGAGTTGGGTGTGAATATACGCGTGACTTCTGGACCGGTATTGGATAAGCCGGGCGATTTGGCTGGATTGTTGACCAATCTGGAGCCCAACGATGTGTTATTCATTGATGAGATCCACCGATTGAGTCCTGTTGTGGAGGAATACCTGTATTCCGCCATGGAGGATTATCGGATCGATATCATGATTGATAGTGGACCCAATGCCCGTACGGTTCAAATAAAGTTGAATCCATTCACTTTGGTGGGGGCAACCACCCGATCAGGTTTGCTTACTTCACCTTTGCGTGCTCGTTTTGGAATCAATTCCCGTTTGGAGTATTATGATGCCAAAAGGTTGCAATTGATTGTGCTTCGCTCTGCTGAAATCCTTAACGTTCCTATTCACGACTCGGCCGCATTTGAAATTGCCCGTCGTAGCAGGGGAACCCCTCGAATCGCCAACTCCTTGTTGCGTCGTGTACGCGACTTCGCCCAAATCAAGGGTACGGGAACAATTGATGATCCGATTGTGGAATATTCGTTGAATGCTTTGAATGTGGATGCGCATGGATTGGATGAAATGGATAACCGCATCCTTACCATCATCATCGATAAGTTCAAAGGGGGGCCTGTAGGCATCAACACCATTGCTACTGCGGTAGGTGAGGAAGCTGGAACTTTGGAAGAAGTATACGAGCCTTTTTTGATCATGGAAGGCTTTTTGAATCGCACCCCTCGTGGAAGGGAAATAACCGATAAGGCGTATAAGCACTTGGGTAAGAAACGACCCGGACCAACAGGATCCCTTTTCGAGGAGCTATGATTTTTGCTGTCCGGCTTGGGCTTTTTACATTAAGTTTGCCTTCGCATGTCTGCCGAAGTAAAACGATTGGATAACATCCAGGTTCTGCGGGCCATCGCTGCGTTGATGGTTTGTGCGTTTCATTTGCAATACCTGTTCATGGAATCCGATGGTGTGAAACCTTTTCCCAATGGTGAAATGGGCGTACAGGTGTTTTTTATCATTAGTGGTCTGATTATGTATCACACCACAAGGAACGAACAAGGATTACCTCGGAAATCGCCATGGTTGTTTGCTCAAAATCGTATTATCAGGATTGTTCCCCTCTATCTTTTGGTATCATTTATTTATGTGGCCGATGATATTTCGTGGCAGTATTTGAATGAAAATTTTTCTCGGATTGTGAAAACGTTTTTTTTTCTTCCCCAAATGACAGACACACTTGGTCCCAAATATGGATATCCCTTGATAGATGTGGGTTGGACATTGAATTACGAGATGTTCTTTTATTTCATTTTCTTCCTGTCACTGTTTTTCGGCAGGTTGGCATATCGTTTACTCATTTCGACCATTGTAGTGTTTGGAGCATTGATTCCATTGGTTTTAACAGGAGGGTTCGATCCTGCTTACACCACATTTAATGACTATCCGATTTCATTTCTGAACTTGTTCTGTAACCCGATGATTCTTCTGTTCGCATCCGGAGTCGTTCTCGGCATGCTGATGGGTCGAGTTGAATGGGGCAAGCCGTTGTTGATTTGCGGATTTGTTGTTTCCACGTTTTTTTTCATCATACACGTTACTGGAATCCTAGGCATTCAGGTTAATATTTACACAGATCTCCTTTTCATCTTCCCATGGATTTTCTTCGCGGCGATGTGTGATAAGGCAGGCGTGTTTGTGTTTCAGCAACGGAGATTGACCTCCATTGGAAATGCTTCCTATTCACTCTATCTGTGGCATCCTGTTGTGTTTGCATATTTGCGGCTTTTCGCCGAAAGACTTTCCATTCCTTACATGGATTTCCCTTGGTTGTCGTTCTTATTCGGCATGATTGCCGCTTTAATCATGGCACACCTATCCTTTGTACAATTCGAATCCAGAATCACACCCTGGCTCAAATCGAAATGGTTAGTGAAGTAGCATTTGAAAAAAAATGGGCGGAATTGAATCCAAAAACAGGAACACCTTCCTGATCAAGCAGGAGGCCATGCGGCTTGGCTTTTCCTTTGTAGGAGTGTCAAAGGCTGAATTCCTGCATGAGGAAGCTCCACGAATGGAGGCATGGTTGAGGAACAACATGCATGGCGAAATGTCATACATGGAGCGGAATTTCGACAAACGCCTTGATCCCCGATTATTAGTGGAGGGTGCGAAATCGGTGGTTTCATTGATGCTCAATTATTATCCTGAACAACATCAGCCTAATGATGGATCTCCTCGTATTTCTCGTTATGCCTACGGCCGGGATTATCATCTGGTCATAAAAGAAAAGCTGAAGGAGCTGGTGGATTACATTCGTCAGAATATCGGCGAGGTGAACGGTCGAGTTTTTACTGATTCCGCACCTGTTTTGGAAAGGGCATGGGCGATTAAAGGCGGTTTAGGTTGGATGGGTAAAAACAC
>JBEAXM010000189.1:0-9959 GCA_041159805.1 Bacteroidota bacterium | reverse complement strand
CACTTTCAGTCCATCGCTCCACCTTGAATGTTTCAAAAGAATAAGTATAAATATCGGAGTTGTTGCTGGCTGAAGAGAATCCAAAAACAAAATCCTCGCTCTTCGGCCTCCAAGACGCTCCACCGATTTGACCTTTTGGCAATGCCGTTATGGGCTGCCATGTGAGGTTGGTTGTTTCAAGAACATAAACCTTACCCAGGCCATCCTCATTAGTTGTGAAAAGCATGCGGGTGCCATCATCCTTCAAATCGTATCCGGCAACATCCCACTTGATGTCGGTTGTAATGTATCGGATATCCGACCCATCGGCATTCATCCGCGCCAAGCGCCTGAAATCACTTCCAAAATCCGTGATGAAGAAGATGTGCTTACCATCCATGCTGTATCTAGCCGATCCATTCACCACTTTTTCCTTCTTTGACAAAGGCCCTATCTCCACTTTCGTTTTTGTGGCCATGTCATAGATGTACAAATGACTTTCATTCACGGAAAGGCCTTCGGACACTAACATTTTTGATTCGTCTGCTGACCAATCATTGATGTTCCAGCCACCACCCTTGACCTCCATGACCATGGTAGCCGAGGTCGGCTCAATCGGATTCATCACCCAGATGTCACGGTCGGCTCCATTGCGCCTGGTTGAAGAGAATAATATCCGGTTCCCCGATCTGTTCCAACGGATATTGCCATTCTGCGACCTGCCTCCATCCGATATCAATGTTGAACGACCGTCCGACATGTCATATCGGTACATCTGAGCGAACTCATTGCCGCCAACATCCCTGGTGAAAATAAAATAATTGCCATTGACAGGTTCGAATATGGCATTACCTACGGGCTCTTCGAAAAAAGTGATTTGTGTACGGGCCCCCATGGGGTTCTTGAGGTAATGAAGCTGCGCGGTGTTACCGAAACGGGTGGTGATCAGCATTTCCCTACGGGTAGGGTGCCAATCGACGGCGGAAGCGGACCTGGATTCTGTATACCGACGCACCTCCGTCGCAATTTCACTTGAAAGCTCAGGGATGTTTTTTACAATCAGGTTTTCCGTGGGCTTGATTGTTGTTGTCCGCTGCGCTTGAACGGCATGGGAGCTCGTTAAAAACAGTGCGAAAACCGCAAGATTCTTAAATTTCATGGGAGATGCGAGGTTAAATGTTTTGAAGGGAACAAAGAAACATCAAACTTGTTACAAAAAAAAAGCCCGGGCAAGCTTTTGCCCAGGGCCTTTTAATGATGTTGATTCCTATTTTTTGGTTTCCAGGTATCGCATAAGCTTCTCGTGCGACTGCAGCACACTCTTATCCTCAATTTGCTTTAAAAATGAGGCCGACATGGCAACCACCTTGGCTTGACGATTCACCGTGGGTGGAGAAGCAGGGTCACACTCGAAGCCTACAATTCCTCCGGGAACTGCATCATAAACATAGCCGTAGCCGGTGACTTCATGAAATGCGCTAGGAATACCATCGTAATATCCGAAGTCATCCTGAATGTAAGCAATCACCATGCCTTGATCCATGACCTCCTGTGTGATGATGTTGCAAGGGTATTCCACATATCCGCCCGAGCCCCAATCAACCGAAGGGATGTTTATGATCTGCACTTGGAAATTCGCATCATCACCTTGTGGACCACGTGGTCCGGCAGGGCCATCATCGCCTTTGCAACCGATTAGTGATAAAGTGGCCAAAGCCAGGAACGTCATTAAATAAGATGTTGTTTTCATTTTTTTGGTTTTTGTTTGGTTTGATGTGTAATGATTTTTTGAATGGTCAATCCGTATCCCTAAACAACTGCAGCATGCGATCCTCCTCCCATCTCATCTTTGTCTGCTCCTTGGATGTTTTATCCTTTTCTCCGCACAAATGCAATAGCCCGTGTACCATGACACGGCGCAGCTCCTCCTTGATCGTAACGCCATAGTCTGAAGCATTGGCCCTGATCCGATCAATACTTATATACATCTCACCACTCACCGATCCCGAACGTTGCTCGATGCTTGGGAATGTGATGATATCCGTATTGTAATCGTGACCTAGAAACTGTTTGTTTATTTTCCGCAAATAGCGATCGTTACAAAAAACATATGTCAACAAGCCGATCGATTTTTTCTTTTTCCGTGCACAAGAGTTCAGCCATGACCGGACCCTCTTCCTATCACGCAGAATATGGGTAACACCCTCGGCGAAAAACAAGATATTCTCTTTACCCATGTCAAATAGTGGCAATCACCTTCAACTCGATTGCTATGGGCGTCGGCAGACAATTGATTTCAATGGTGGTTCTGCATGGATTGGCATCCTTGAAGTATTCGGCGTACAAACGGTTATAGATTGCGAAGTCATCCTTCATGTTCGTCAAGAACACCTGCACATCAACCATGTTCTCCCACTTGGAACCAGCCTCCTCCAAAATGGCTCTAACATTCTTGAATACGGAATGGCATTGGGCTTCAATATCGTACGAAATGATATTCCCATGGTCATCCAATTCAACACCCGGAATTTTCTTTGTACCCCTTTCACGGGGTCCTACACCAGACAAAAAAAGCAGGTTACCCACACGCCTGGCATGCGGATAAGCACCAACCGGCTCGGGGGCTTTGGAGGAATTGATGGTTGTGTTTTCAGACATGATCATGATTCATTTGACTTTCAAAATTAAACAATGGATGCCAAGATGGGTAATTCAAAAGGGTTTGTACATTTGGAGACATATGATTCACAAAAAATGAGACAAAATCTCCTGCTCCTGATTGCCGTTTTGTGCTTATTTGCAACCTCTTGCAAAAAAGATGATACCGCTGAACCGATACCTGGCATCAACCCTCAGGACCAATTGTTGCGAATGAATCAGATTCAGCTGATTGCGTCCCATAACAGCTATCGGCAAATGACCACCGACACCGTTTTCGCTTTTTTAGTTTCAGTGCAGGCGCTCATACCACCACAATATGACCCTACGACTTTGGATTACGACCATTTGCCGATGGAAACACAAATGAGCCAATACGGTGTAAGGGGGTTGGAATTGGATATCTACAACGATCCATCAGGCAGTGCCTTCGCCGATCGATTTGTCAATTCATATGTTGGGCTTCCACTCGCATCCGGGATTCCCGAATTGAGCCAGCCGGGCATGAAGCTGTTGCACATCAAAGACGTGGATTACAACAGCCACTACCCTACATTTAAAAGGGCTTTACAAGCCATAAAGGTTTGGTCAGAAGCAAATCCGAACCACTTGCCACTTTTTGTAAATGTGGAAACAAAGTCTGATTCACCTGGAGACGATCCTTTTCTGGCAACCCAAGGGTTTACTCCAGCTCCCGTGTGGGATGCCGCTGCCGCGGATGCCTTGGAACAAGAAATTCGTGATGTTTTCGGACCTACATTAAATGGCCTGTTCACCCCTGATATGCTGAGAGGAACTTACGGAAGTCTGGAGACCGCTGCCTTACAAGGCAACTGGCCCTCACTGGGTGCAAGCCGTGGCAAGGTTGTATTCATCATGGAGGGTAGTGCCGTTCCATTCTATAAACAAGGTCATCCATCATTAGGCGGACGCTCCATGTTCGTTTATGATTCACCAGGACAACCCGAGGCGGCATTCGTGATTTTGAATGACGCCCGAGCAGACAGCTCTCAGATACGATCCCTGGTTGAACAAGGATACATGGTGAGAACGCGTTGCGATTCGGGAACACTCGAGGCGAGAAACGGCGATTACTCCGGAATGAATGCCGCATTTGAATCAGGAGCACAAATCCTTTCAACCGACTATTACCGCCCCGATACTCGAGCAGGGCAACCCGGCTGGACCGACTACCAAGTGAAGTTTCCAAGCGGTTCCATCGGAAGGAAAAATCCGGTGAACGCGACGGGCATTGATGTGGATGAAGATTTGATGGATTGAAATCACTGTCTCAGGACCTGATTTGCAATGGTCATCCAGAATTTCTACGTTGAATGATTTGTTCAATATTGCCATAAGCACATTCAACCGCGTCCTTGAACAATCCTTTTGGAATGTGCTTGATCATGAATAGTGTCCAACCATAACTGCCATTTTTATTAGGCACTCGGTAAATATGTTCAGGCAGCAACCGGCAAAACACATCCTGATCAACAGAGCTTAACCGCAAGCAGGATCGGTTCTCCAGCTCATTAATGGTAGCGAATACACGACCACCCTTACGAAATGTCCTGATATGCCTGCGCCGTCCCTCCCTCACCTTGATTAATTTCAATACAATTGCCGCTGCCTGGTCCTGATTCAAAACTCAACTTTTTGTTTACTTTGCAACAAAGAAAAAACATACATGGCTAAAAACAAACAAGAGTGCCCATCATGTGCCATGATGATTGATTCAGATGTGATCGAATGTCCGATCTGCGGATATGAGTTTCCAAAACAATCGAATGGAATCAAATGGACTGCCATTTTTTTGCTGATTTTGATTTCATTCTACTTTTTAATGAGGGTTCTTTAATTCTAAAATGAAATTCTGTGTGATCATGCTCACTCGAGCCTTTTCAAGTCGTTGTCCTGTTTGCAAATCACTGACAAAGGAGCGGAAGACCATTAAAGTTTAAAGAGCAAATTTGGGGATTATCCTTTGGAAAGGATAAATTTTAACTAAATTTCAGAGAAGTTTAAAACTTTACGGTTGCCGTTTGTTATTAGATTTGTATATGCGCACCGGATATAAGTTCACTCCTTACGTAGCAGAAGACGAAAACCCTTTTGACAAGCTGTTCGGCATCTTCAAGGAGTTGATTGTACATACCTCCGGCGACTTCGATGAAGCCATCGATTGGTTGCGGGAGTTGGACAAGGAGTATGAGCTAACCAATGAGTCTTACACCATTGATGACTTCATCGAAGATCTGAAAAAGCGTGGGTACATCCGTGAGGCAGGAGCTGACCCCGGCTCCGGAGGAGCCTTAACAGCCAAAATGGAACAGGTGATCCGACAATCCGCCTTGGATCAAATTTTCAAAAACCTGAAACGTGCAGGTTCCGGGAACCACCAGACCTCCTATACAGGTTCTGGAGATGAACATACAGGTGAGCTGCGGGATTTTCGCTTTGGCGACTCCCTGGAGCAGATCAACATGCCCGAAAGTATGCGCAAAGCCCAAATCTCCAACGGGATTGATGATTTCCAAATCAGCGAACAGGATTTGGTGGTGGAAGACACCTTCCATAAGTCGCAGATGAGCACAGTGCTCATGATCGACATCAGCCACAGCATGATCCTTTATGGAGAAGACCGCATCACGCCTGCCAAAAAAGTTGCCATGGCCTTAGCGGAACTCATAAGGACACGCTATCCAAAGGATACACTCGACATTATTGTATTTGGAAACGATGCGTGGCCGGTAACCTTAAAGGAGCTGCCTTACTTGCAAGTGGGCCCATACCATACCAACACGGTGGCTGGTCTTCAGCTGGCGATGGATATCCTGCGTAGGAAAAGGAACACCAACAAGCAGATTTTCATGATCACCGATGGCAAACCCAGTTGCCTTCGCAATCGAGATGGCACCTATTACTTCAACTCGAACGGATTGGACCAATCCATCGTGGATCGATGTTATGCTGAGGCCATGCAGGCGCGCAAATTGCACATACCCATCACTACCTTCATGATTGCCCGTGATCCTTATCTACAACAGTTCGTAAGCAACTTCACCGAAGCCAACCAGGGAAAAGCGTATTATGCCGGACTCAAAGGGTTAGGACAAATGATTTATGAAGACTACCGTAAAAGCCGAAAAAGAAAATCCCTTTGAAAAAACAATTATCGACCTGAAAACATGCAGCTGACTGAAATCAAAACCCTAGGTGAATTAAAAAAACGCACTTCCAAAAATGCTAATGAGGGCATCAAGGAGGAGTTGAGAAGAAACCTCATCAAGGCATTGAAAAACGGAGAAAATCCTTTTGAAGGGATTCATGGTTATGAAAACACCGTAATCCCGGAATTGCAACGAGCGATACTATCCAAGCACAACATCAATCTGCTGGGCTTACGAGGACAAGCCAAAACACGTATTGCGCGAATGATGGTGAATCTGCTGGATGAATGGATGCCTATAGTAGCCGGTTCGGAAGTCAACGACGATCCGTTTAATCCCCTATCAAGATATGCGAAAGACATCATCGCCAACATGGGAGATGAATCCCCCATCGACTGGGTTCATAGAAATGATCGTTTTGTAGAGAAGCTGGCCACCCCCGATGTCACCGTTGCCGATTTGATCGGAGATGTGGACCCCATCAAGGCAGCGAACATGAAGTTGTCCTATGCCGATGAGCGTGTCATACACTTCGGAATGATTCCTCGTGCCAACCGCTGCATTTTTGTGATCAATGAGCTGCCCGACCTGCAAGCCCGAATCCAAGTTGCACTATTCAACATCTTGCAAGAAGGAGACATCCAGATTCGTGGCTTCAAACTGAGGTTCCCTTTGGATATGCAATTTGTCTTCACTGCAAATCCAGAGGATTACACAAACCGCGGAAGCATCGTCACCCCTTTAAAAGACCGAATAGGATCACAGATTCTCACTCACTACCCCGAATCGGTTGAAACTGCTGCGAAAATCACCTCTCAGGAAATTCGCACGGAGAAACAAGACCATATTCATGTTCCCATATTGGCAACGATCCTGATCGAGCAAATCGCCTTCGAAGCTCGCGAAAGCGAATATGTGGATGTGAAGAGTGGAGTAAGTGCCCGCATGAGTATATCTGCAATGGAATGCCTTATAAGCGCGGCCGAATTACGTGCATTGAAATATGGATTGAAGCAAACATCTGTGCGACTAAGTGACTTCCTCGCCATTATTCCCGCCCTTACGGGGAAGATGGAAATCGCCTACGAAGGCGAACAAGAGGGAGCCCGATTCGTTGCCGAGCACCTGATACGCCAAGCCATCAAATCGACCTTCGAAGCCATATTCCCGAAAATACCCAAGCTGCAAAAGCCGGATGCAACAGGCCCATACCACGAAACCATTGAATGGTTCGTAAACAATGAAGATGATTTCGAACTGACCGAAAACATGGATGATAAGGATTTTCAATCCCAACTTAACAAAGTATCATCACTTACCCGGCTCGTCGATAAATATCATCCTGTGAAAAACACTGGCGACAAGGCATTACTCCAAGAAATGATCTTATGGGCATTGGTGGAACACAAAAAACTGAGCCAAGTCAAAGTTGACCAAGGCGTAGGATACTCCGGCGGCTTGAATGAATTACTGAAAGGTTTGTAAACCTATCGAATCCCACATATAAAACAAGGGGGTCTGCACTAAGCAAGACCCCCTTGTTGATTTGATAAACCCCTGTTCTTATTTCTTTATGAACCTAGCTGATCTCACAACACCATTGAACTCGGCTTGAACGGAATAAATTCCTTGAGGCAACATTGAAACATCGATTCCAATCTGACTTTCTCCTGCAGAAACTTCTCCGTCGGAAATGGAAACCATTCTTCCACTGATGTCAATCAAGGCAATCCTCACTTGAGATTCAGAGGATGAAATGAACGTCAACTGAAGCTGTTCGGAAACAATGTTCGGATTCACCATCAATTCGTCTGTGCCTGACATGAATGATCCATCATCCCTACAAGGGAAGGTGATTGCCAAGCTCCGGTAAGCACTCGAGCCACAAGCATTATTGGCACGAACGCTAACACTTCCTGTAGATGTTTTGAAATTCACCAGTACATTGGCGAAGCTTGTAACCAATGCGGTACTGCTGGATGTGACTCCGCCAGCTACGATACGAGCACCAGAGGGAACAGTCCATCGGTAGGAAGTGGCACTAAATACGGGGGCGATGCTGTATGGAACCCCTTGCTGGTTCCTACAGGGTGTTGCGGTACCAGTTATCGGTCCTGGTACGGCGGGCAATCTGGAAATGGACAATGTGCGGGCTGCGCTTGTTCCACAAGCGTTGGTGGCCGTTACAGACAAGGTCAAAGCAGTGGTGCCGGTAGTGAAGGATGCGGTAATTGCACTTGTGCCTTGACCTGATGTTACAGAACCGTTTGTTGATGAAAAAGACCAGTTGTACGAGGTTATGGTACTGTCTTGAGTTACGCTATAGGGAACACCTGAAACCGAACAGGCGCCTGTGGTCGAACCTGCAATCACCGATGGTGCGGCAGGGACGTTTCTGCTAACAGTTGTAGATGCATTCCCGCTGGAACCACAGGAATTAACGGCAGCAACGGTGATATTGCCCGATGTGGGGAAGGTACTACCGAATGAAACTGAAATGGAATTGGTGCCTTGTCCAGACGAAATGGTTGCTCCGGTTGGCACAACCCAATTGTAAGATGTGGCTCCAGTCACCGATGCTACACTGAATGTTCTTGTGTTACCGGGACAAATCAAATTGCTACCGCCACCAATAGTGATGGCACCTGGCGTTGCAGGGGTCGGACAACTCACACATGATGACAAGCAGGCGGCATTGTTAATGGCATTCACCATGACTGAGGTGGGCTGAGGACCAAATCCGTTATTGAAGTTTATGCCCACACCACCTACCAAATGGCAATAACTCATGATCGTTCCACTGGCTGGAATTGGGCCTGCAGCACATGAACCCGAATTGTATCCAGCAGCTGGACCACATCCATCAATTCGGGTGTTGTTTCCATTCCAAACACAGTCATGTGTATGACGAGAACCTAACAAATGGCCCCCCTCATGAGTGACAACTTCAACGGTCCATGAATAGGTTGGTACATTTTGATAAGTTGATTGGATGGCACTGTAGCCCATCTTGTACTGATTGGATGTGGAGCAAAGTCCGTTCACGTAAGCTACTCCACCTCCACCGTTATAACCGATCAACATGGCCAAATCACCAGCAAAAGAAGTGCGATATGCCCCAAACTGGTTAAGATAGTTGGAAGTGGTGGTTCCTGTATATGGGTCCGTGGTATCCCAGATGAACAATGTTTGAAGTGTAACGGAAATGCCATCATTGTTGTACAAGGTTGCCACCTGGTTGAACATCCCTTGTATGTAAGTGTTCACCGCACTAACACTTCCTTTACCAACGAAAATATCATAGTCGGTTTCATAATACCAATCCACACATTTGGTGGTGAGGGTGCCAGGTGGAACTGGATCCAGCCTCATTGCCGATTCGGGCAAAGGATTTGCCAATATGTCCGTGTTGGTTCCACAGGAGTATGAGTGTTGTCCCGCTATCTCCATGTCATTGTAAATAACATGTCTACCCAAGGCATCACCAGCCAATTTCCCGATGACAAAATTCCCCTGGTCATTACTGATGATGGCCATCACCTCGTTTTCGGTGATGGTCATGCTCACCACAGAGCGATAATCACCCTCAACGATTCCTCGGTAGTGCCCAATACCACTGTTGGCGTTGACACGCGTACCGCTGCTGGTCAATACTTGAAACCCGTTGGATCCAATGTCAACCCTATACATCAATAATCGAAATGAACCATTGGGCGATGGGATGGTGGTGCCGAAAAATTCCGGAAATGCATTGTTTATTCCTAAACTCCTTTGGGTGTTAAAATCCAATAATTGATGCTGCAATGATGATGCACGTAATGCAGCAGGTGTGGGTTCAGTGGAGATGGCAAATAATTCCCGTTCCGCGAATGAAACTTGATCATCAAGTTGCTTAAGCACTTGTGAAGGAACCAAGCCCTTGACCTTGGTTTGGGTGTCTTGAGCGGAAAGAAAACCTAATGGCATGAACAAGAATACCAATACGATTAATGATTTATTCATGATTGGATGCGTTTTTGAATTAAACAGTTTATACAATCAACCAAAATAGCATTAAAGACACTCAATGTCAATAAACAATCTTGCATTGAATAATTGGATGCTTGATTTTCAAACAATTAGCCTGAATTGATGTGCTCGTTTTTTGATTCA